>CAZGXD010000035.1:0-7077 GCA_964529625.1 uncultured Muribaculaceae bacterium | reverse complement strand
AATTCCCCTTTTTGGGCTTAAATATTATTCGTGATATAATTAAAGTGGTGATAAGATGAAAAAAGTAGTAATGATAGATGGAAATAATTTGTTATTTAGAAGTTATTATGCAACTGCTTATAGTGGTAATTTTATGCAAAATAGTAAAGGTTTTCCAACCAATGCTATTTTTGGGTTTATTAATATGATTAATAAGATTATTGATGAGGAAAACCCAGAATATATGATAGTAGCATTTGATAAAGGAAAAACTTTTAGGCATGATCAATATAAAGAATATAAAGCTAAGCGAGCTGAAACTCCTAATGAATTACAACAACAATTTCCCTTAGCAAAAAAAATATTAACCCTAATGGGAATTAAATATTATGAAATAGATAATTATGAAGCTGATGATATTATAGGAACAATTGCTAAAAGTTGTGATTTAGAAAAAGAATATAAAGGAACTATTATTAGCAGTGATAAAGATTTATTACAACTGTTATCAGATAAAGTTGATATCAAACTATTAAAGCAACAAGATTTTATATGTTATAATAAGACAACTTTTAAAGAAGAATATGAAATAGACCCAATTAGAGTAATTGATTTAAAAGCCTTAATGGGAGATTCGTCAGATAATATCCCTGGGGTTAAAGGAATAGGCGAGAAAACTGCCCTTAATTTATTAAAAAAATATGGTAGTTTAGATAATGTTTATAATAATATAGATAATATAAAAGGTAAATTAAAAGAAAATTTAGTAACTGAAAAAGACATTGCTTATTTAAGTTATGATTTAGCAACGATTGTTAAAGAGGTTCCAATTGAAATAACAATTGCTGATCTTAAATTAAAAGAAAAGCAAACAGAAAAATTAAGAGAAATGTATAAAGAATTAGAATTCTATTCATTTTTAAAACAAGAAAATATTGAAAATAAACCTGAAGTAGAAGTAAATATTATTAAAGATATAAAAGAATTTAAAATGGATAGTAGTTGTGCGATATATTTAGAAATTTTAGGAACCAATTATCATCAAGGAGAGATTCTAGGACTAGGGGTTTATAATGATAAGAATAGTTGTTATATTCCTAAAGAATTATTATTAGATAACATTTCCCTTTTAACCAAAGTTTCTAAATATGCTTATGATTCTAAAAAAATCTATGTTGCTCTTAAATGGCAAGGACTAGAAATTGATAATATAATTTTTGATGCTAGAATTGCTGGTTATTTATTAGATTATAATATTAAAGATGATATCGCATATTTAGCAAATCAAATGGGATATAATATTCCTTTTTATGATAAAGTTTATGGTAAAACAAAGTTTGTTAAACCCAAAGAAGAAGAGATTGCATATAATGCTATTGTAAAAGCAAAATTTATTTATGATACCTATGAAATACTGTTAAATAAATTAGAAGAGGAAGAAGTTTTAAATTTATATAAAGAAATAGATTTACCGTTAGCTAAAGTACTAGCAAAAATGGAGTATTCTGGAATCAATGTTAATAAACAAACTTTATTAGAAATGGGCGAAGAAATAAAATTAAAAATAGAACTTCTTAGTAATGATATCTATAATGATGCTGGACTTGTTTTTAATATTGCCTCACCTAGTCAATTAGGAGAAGTTTTATTTGAAAAGTTAGGATTAAAACATGGAAAAAAAGGAAAAACAGGTTATTCAACGGCAATTGATGTTTTAAATAAATTAAAAGGAAGTCATCCTATTATTGAAAAGATTATTGAATATAGAACCCTAAATAAATTGTATACAACATATATAGAAGGGTTATTAAAAACAGTAATGGAAGATAATAAAATTCATACTATTTATAATCAAACCCTAACTAGGACTGGACGATTATCATCAGTAGAGCCAAATTTACAAAATATTCCTATTCGTTATGAATATGGGAAAATTATTAGAAAAGCCTTTATTCCTAGTAAAGATTCTCTTTTACTGAGTTGTGATTATTCGCAAATAGAACTTCGGATTCTTGCACATATGTCTTCAGTTGATGCTCTTATTGATGCTTTTAATGAAGATGCTGATATTCATAAAAAAACAGCGATGGATCTTTTTAAAATCAAAGAAAATGAAGTTACATCTAATATGAGACGAATTGCTAAAGCAGTTAATTTTGGAATAATCTATGGGATAAGTAGTTTTGGGCTATCAGAAAATTTAGATATTTTTGTAAATGAAGCCAAAGAATTTATAGAAGAATATTTAAAAACTTATCCCGGAATAAAAGAATATATGGATAATACCATTAAATCAGCTCATCAGCAGGGCTTTGTTAAAACCTTATTTAACCGAAAAAGAAACATTTTAGAACTAGCTAATAAAAATTATATGATAAGACAACAAGGAGAACGAATGGCACTAAATACACCAATTCAGGGAACAAGTGCTGATATAATAAAAAAGGCAATGCTAGAAATAGACAAAAGATTTGAAGAAAATAAAATTAAAAGTAAAATGATTCTTCAAATTCATGATGAGTTAGTTTTTGATGTTTTAGAATCAGAACTTGAACAAGTAAAACAAATTGTTAAAACAATAATGGAAAATGTTTATAAATTAAAAGTTCCGTTAAAAGTAGATATAAAACATGGTATGGATTGGTATCAAATTTAATAAAAAGAAAGGATAAATTAAGTGGGGGTTAAAAAGTATTTTACTTTTAGTAAAATAGAAAAAATTATAAGTATAAGTATATTTGTTAATATCGCATTAGGGCTATTAAAAGTAATAACTGGGCTATTAGGGTCATCAGTTGCCTTATTAGCCGATGGAATACATTCTTTTAGTGATTTAACTAATGATGTTATTGCAATTATTGGAAATAGATTTGCCAAAAAACCACCTGATAATAAACATCCTCTTGGGCATGGAAAAAGTGAATATTTAACTAGTATTATTATTGGTTTATTTATTATCCTAATTGGTACATTTTTTATTAAAGAAATGTTTTATAAGGAAATAACTTATCCGAAAAAAATAATAATTATAGTGAGTGGAATAACAATTTTAATTAAATTATGGGTTGCTAATTTTTTAATAAAAAAAGGTGAAAAGCATCAAAATAATATTCTAATAGCTAGTGGTAAAGAAAGTAGTAGTGATGTTTTTGTCTCTTTAATAGTATTAATTTCTGCAGTTGGGGTGCAATTGGTTGCTAAATATAATATCTTAAAATATTCTGATAAAATAGCTAGTATTATTGTTGGAATATTTATTATTAAAGTGGGTTTTGATATAATTAAAATTAATGCTAGTATGGTAATAGGAGAACAAGTAATAGATAAAGATTATTTAAATAATATTCAAAAAATAATTCTACATGATAAAGATATAAAAGTCATAAGAGAATTAGTTATTTTAAAATATGGACCTGATTTTAAATTAATTAGTGAAATTGAGATGAAAAGTAATTTATCTTTGTTAAAAGTGCATAATAAGATTAAAGTAATAGAAAATAGAATTAAAACTTATGATCAAAAAATTAATTATATAAAGATTAAAGGAAGTCCATTTTTTAAAAAAGGTTGACAGTTGAAAGTTGACATTAGAATAAAAAAATGATAATATCTTATTATATATTTAAAGCAATGAAAGAACCTAGTAATAAAAGCACTTATTGATAGAGAATTAGTGATAAGGTGGAAACTAATAATAATCTTTTATGAATCTATTCTGGAGTGAAATGTAAACATTTCCGGTGAGACCGTTATTAAAATTAAGACTATTAATAGGATGGTACCGTATTTTTACTCCTATTTAATAGTCATTTTTTTATAAGTGTAAGGAGAATAAAAATGATAGATTTAAATTTAATTAGGACTAATAAGGAATTGGTAAAGGAAAATATAAAAAGAAAATTTCAAGATTATAAGTTACCTTTAGTAGATGAAGTTTTAGTTTTAGATGAACAATATCGACAATTAAAACAGGAAGCTGATAAATTAAGGGAAATAAGAAATAATAAATCAAGTGAAATTGGTCATTTAGTAAGAACTAAAAAACTTGATGAAGTTAATAAGATTAAAGAAGAAGTTAATAATATTAATCATAAATTAGAAATAATAGAAGTTGAAGAAAAGGAATTAAAATTAAAAATAAATGAAATTATGTTAAAAATTCCTAATCTTATTGCTAAAACTGTTCCCCTAGGAAAAGATGATAGCGAAAATGTTGAACGGGAAAGATTTGGAGAACAAACAAAATATGATTATGAAGTTCCTTATCACCTAGATATTATTGAAAAACTAGGAGGAATCGATCTTGATAATGCTCGCCTTGTTTCAGGAAGTGGTTTTTATTATTTAATTGGAGATGTCGCTCGGTTACATTCAGCCATATTAGCATATGCAAGGGATTTTATGATAGAGAAAGGTTTTCTTTATGTAATTCCTCCCTTTATGGTAAAAGGAAATGTTGTTAGTGGTGTTATGAGTTTTGAAGAACAAGATGCAATGATGTATAAAATAGAAGGGGAAGATCTTTATTTAATTGGAACTAGTGAACACTCGATGATAGGGAAATTTAAAGATAATTTGTTTGACGTAAATCAATTGCCAATAAGAATGACAAGTTATTCGCCGTGCTTTAGAAAAGAAAAAGGAGCTCATGGGATTGAAGAGCGTGGAATATATCGAGTTCATCAATTTGAAAAGCAAGAAATGATAGTTATTTGTCATCCTAAAGAAAGTGATGAATGGTATATTAAAATGTGGAATTATACCGTTGAAATATTTAGAAATTTAAATATTCCAGTTCGAACCCTAGAATGCTGTACTGGTGATTTAGCTGATTTAAAATATGAAAGTTTAGATATTGAAGCTTGGAGTCCAAGACAAAAAAAGTATTTTGAAGTAGCAAGTTGTTCGAATTTAACTGATGCTCAAAGTCGAAGATTAGGAATTAGAATAAAAGATGGAAAAGAAAAATACTATGCCCATACTTTAAATAATTCTGTTGTTGCCTCACCGAGAATGCTGATTTCTTTTCTTGAAAACAACTTAAATAAAGATGGTAGTATTTATATTCCTAAAGTTTTAAGACCATATATGGGTGGAATAGAAAAGATAGCTGTTAAATGAAAATTGGGTTATTTGATTCAGGCATTGGGGGGTTAACAGTTTTAAAAGAATTAATTAAAATTCATCCCCATCATCATTATATTTATTATGGTGATAATTTAAATATGCCCTACGGGAATAAGAGTCGGGAAGAATTATTTGTTTTAGCAAATAATAATGTTCAGTTTTTATTAAATAAAAAAGTTGATTTAATAATAATTGCTTGTGGAACCGTTAGTTCTAACTTTGGATCCTATTTAAAAAAACAATATCATTTTCCTATTTATGATATTATAACGCCAACCATTGAGTATTTAAATCAGAATAATTATGAAGATTTAGGTTTAATAGCGACTAGGGCAACAGTAAAAACTCAAACTTTTTCAAAAAAAATAAATAAAATTAAAGAACAAGAATGTCCATCTTTTGTATCCTTAATTGAAAATAATCAAATAAAAACAAAATTATGTGAACAAGAACTAAATAAATATTTATCACCCTTAAAAGAAGTAAAAATAAAAACCCTTATTTTAGGGTGTACCCATTATCCCTTATTAGATAAAGAAATACTAAATTTTTTTGATAGCCAAATAGAATTATTAAATATGGGGACTATTCTTGCTAATAATTTAAATTTTTCAAAAGAAACAAATTATCAATTAGAATTATATTTTAGTAACCCAAACAAACAAATTTTAAAAAATGTAAAAGATATTATGGGAGAAGTTAAAATATATTCAAAAGATGAAGGAGATATAAAAAGTGCCTGAATTACCAGAAGTAGAAACTGTAAAAGAAACCTTAAAAGGGAAAATAATTGGTAAAACTATAATCGATGTTAAAATTAATTATGATAAAATTATAAAATATCCAAGTTCCATTGAATTTAACAAACAAATAATTAATCAAACCTTTTTAGATATTAAAAGAAGAGGTAAATGGTTAATGTTTGAATTAAATGATTATTATTTATTAAGTCATTTAAGAATGGAAGGTAAATATAATCTTAAAGAAGTAAAAACTAAATTAGATAAACATGATCATATTATTTTTAAGTTAGATAACAATCAAGTCTTAAAATATAATGATCTTCGTAAATTTGGTAGAATGCATCTAATCAAAAAAGAAGAGGTTTTCATTAAGGAACCACTTAAAGACTTAGGACTAGAACCAAATGATAAACAATTAACCGTTGAATATTTAAAAAAGAAATATAAAAACAAAAGAATTCCTATTAAAACAACTCTTTTAGATCAAACCATAATAGTTGGAATTGGAAATATTTATGCTAATGAAATTTTATTTTTAAGTAAAATTAATCCCCTAAAACCAACGAAAGAACTAACTGAAAAGGAAATTCAATCAATTATTAATAATACCAAAAAAGTGTTAACAGAAGCCATAAAAAAAGGAGGGACAACAATTAAAAGTTATACCTCTAGTGAAGGTATTCATGGTAGGTTTCAACAAGAATTACTAGTTCATGGAAAAGAACATGAATTATGTAATAGATGTAATAGCCCGATAACAAAAATAAAAGTAGGGGGCAGAGGAACTTATTACTGTAAAAAGTGTCAACAATAATCTTAAAAAGTAATAGGTTTATTTTTATATTCCTGTTCAATTAAGATTTTTTTATCAGGGTTATTTAAAATAGAAGCATAAACACAAGTTGCTCTAAATTCTAGGTTTAACATATTATTATTAAGTTTAGAATAATTAGTAATTAAAGGAATAGTTACTTCTTTTTTTATGCTATTTAAATATTTTCTACCAAGAGTAGTAAAGCCCAAAACTCTAATATATTCAATATCTTTAAAACCTTTAGCTTCTTCTTTAGTAAAGTCGCATAAAATATGGGTTAACATCCTTGCTATTTTATTATAAGTATATCTTTTTGTTTTAATCTTAAAAATTAATTCCTCTAAAGAATTAGAATCAAAAATATATTTTTTAATTCTATTTTCAATTCCCTCATCAACCATATGATAAAGATGA
>CAZGXD010000034.1:0-9246 GCA_964529625.1 uncultured Muribaculaceae bacterium | reverse complement strand
ATTACCCTTTCAGGCTTTTATTTATTAAATTAAATTAGTTATCCACATAAATGTTAATAACTTTTTATTATTATTTGTTAATAATTTTTATCAACAAATAATGTTAATAACTATTTTTTTATGATTTTTTATTATATAAACAATAATTTAACTTGGTTTTTTATGATTTTTGTTGTAAAATTAACTTAGTGATATTATGAGGTGATGGCACAATGGAAATAAATAATATATGGGATAACTTTTTAAATAAAGTTAAAACCATTTTAGCACCAATGTTATATGATGCTTGGTTTTCAGAAACAAAACTAATATCACTAAATGATAATAAAGCCACGGTCTTAGTTCCTTTAACAGTTCACAAGAAACATTTAACTGAAAATTACAATGTTTTAATTGAAAATACATTTAATGAAGTAACTGGTTCTAATTTTATTTTTAATTATCTTACTAAAGAAGAATTAGAACAAAAAAAAGACAAAAAAATAATTCAACAACAAGAAGAAATAAAACCATTTCAATCCAATTTAAATCCAAAATACTTATTTGATAATTTTGTAATAGGAGATAGTAATAAATTTGCTAAAACAACTGCTATGGCTGTTGCTAAAGAACCAGGAATTATGTATAATCCTTTATTTATATATAGTAATAGTGGTTTAGGAAAAACCCATTTAATGCATGCTATTGGAAATTATATTATCAAAAATAGCAACAAAAAGGTATTATATGTAACTAGTGAACAATTTGTTAATGATTTTATAGAATTATATCGCAAAAATAAAAATGATAATAATTTTAATGAAGTAGAAAAATTTAAAAATAAATATAGAAATATCGATGTTTTAATGATTGATGATATTCAATATTTGGAAATAGCTAATAAAACCCAGCAAGAATTTTTTAATACTTTTAATGAGTTACATACTAATAATAAACAAATAATAATTTCATCCGATCGATCACCAGATGATTTAAAACAATTAGAAGACAGATTAAGGACAAGATTTACATGGGGATTAATGGTAGATATTATGCCTCCTAATTTTGAACTTAGATTATCAATTATTAATAAAAAAATAGAAGAACATGAATTAAATAATAATTTTCCAACAAAAATAAAAGAATATATTGCCAATAATTGTATTGGGGATATTAGAAAATTAGAAGGAGCAATTACAAGAGTAGTTGCTTATGCAACAATGATGAATAATTCAAATATAACTTTTAATTTAGCAACAGAAGCTCTAAAGGATTATTTTAGTAATAATATTATTGCTAAAAACAATATAGAACATGTTCAAATGTTAGTTGCAAATTTATACAATATAACTGTTGAAGATTTAAAAGGAAAAAGAAGAATTGCTAAAATAGCTATACCTAGACAAGTCGCGATGTATATTTGCCGAACCGTTTATAATGAACCATTAGCTAAAATAGGTCTTTTATTTGGAGGTAAAGATCATACAACCGTGATTCACTCAGTTGATAAAATAAAGAAAGAAATTAAAAATGATTCTAATTTAGAAGTGGAAATAAATAAAATTATTAAAAATCTAAAATAAAAATGTTAATAAATAAAACAAAAATAATAGTTTTCCACATTTTTAATATCAAATTAACCTTTTATTTATAACAAATAAAAGATTATCCACACTATTCACACCTATAATAATAATATTAATAAAAAAATAATAATAATAAAGGAGAATTTTATGAATTTAGAAATTAAACAAGAAACATTATTAAACCATTTAAACTATGTTATTAAAGGAATATCAACTAAAAATTTAATTCCTATTTTAAATTGTATAAAAATGGAATTAACAAAGGAGGGATTAATTTTATTAAGTACTAATAATGATATAACTATTAAAACTTTTATAAAAGCAACTGAAATAAAAAAAATAAAAACTCCAGGAAAAATTGTAGTTTATGCAAGATACTTATATGATATTATAAAGAAATTACCCAATGAAATTATTAATATAGAAAATATATTAGAAAATAAAGTTAGTATTTTTACTAAAGAATCTTCATTTTCTTTAAATTGTAATAAAATAGAAGATTTTCCAATTTTAAATTTAGTTGAAACAACTGATTCTATAAAAATAACCCAAAATTGTTTAAAAAAACTAATAAATCAAACTATTTTTGCCACGAGTCTAGAAGAAGAAAGGCCTATTTTAACAGGATTAAATTTAAATATTATAGGAAATAAATTAATAGCAACTGCTACTGATTCATATAGACTAGTTTCTAAAGAAATAAAAATAAAAAATACTTCAAAAAATAATTTTAATATAACTATTCCTCAAAAGAATCTTTTAGAATTAAATAAAATATTAGAGAATGATGAAGAATTAATAGAATTACATATTTTTAATAATAAAGTTATTTTTAAATTTGAAAATTTAATATTTATGTCATCTTTAATAAATGGCACATATCCTAATACAAGTGCTCTTATTCCTAAGGAAAATAAATTTAAAATAATAGTAAATAAAACAAATTTATATAATTCAGTTGATAGAGCATCATTATTAACTAATGAATATGATAAACATATAATTAATTTAAAATTAGAAAATAAAGAAATGATTATTTCTTCAAAAATACCTGAAATAGGGAAAGTCGAGGAAAAATTAACAATTATAAATGAACAAAAGCAAAATATAAATATATCTTTTTCTTCCAAATATATGTTAGAAACCCTTAGAACAATGGAAAAAGAAGAGATAGAAATTTTCTTTAATGGGGAATTAGCTCCTATAATTTTTAAAGAAAAAAATAACGAATTTCTTGTTAATTTAATACTACCCATCCGAACATAGCAAAAGATGGTCTAAAACAATCAATTATCGATTGTTTTTTTTATTATTAGTCATTTAAGACCTAAAAAGGCACATTTAAGACAAATATCCCCAAAACCTCTAAATATTTAGTAAAATAAAAAGGAAATTCACAAATTTTAGTGAATTATATTAGTAAGGAGGTGAATAAGATGGATAAGTACGAAATAAATACTGCAACTATTGCAATTTTGGCATTATCTAATTTTAAAAGTAAAATAATAGAAGATAATAATAGTTTTGTTATAGACCGAACTACCCCTAAAATTATTGATGATAGTTGTCGTTATTTTGGAAGTTCTTATTTAGGAAGATTTGAAGGTAGTAAAAATTTTTTAGGAGGTACTGTCTATAAATGTCCAATTATAATAGAAGAAACTCGTGAAATTATATTTTTTCCAACAGGTTCAGCCCGTTCTCCAGAATGTTCATGGATTTCTTTAAATAAAATATCTTATTACAAGAGGGAAAAACAAGAAACAATAATATTCTTTAAAAATGGAACTCATTTAAAAATTCCAATTTCATATGCTTCGTTTGAAAATCAAATATTAAGAGCATCTAGATTAGAATCCATTTTAAGACAAAGAAAAAACATTTAAAAAAGGCACTGAAAAGTGCTTTTTTGTTTCAATTTATAGTTAAATTATGGTATAATATATAAGTAGATATAGGGGGTTTAGATAATAAAAAAACATGAAAAATATAAAATGGATAAGAAAAGAGAACAAAGATGATAATAGAAGAAATTAGTCTTATTAATTTTAGAAATTATAAAAATTTAAATATTTCATTTAGCTCTAATATAAATATTATTTATGGAAATAATGGAGAAGGAAAAACAAATTTATTAGAAGCTATTTATGTTTTAGGATTATCTAAATCTTATAAAACACCATTTACTAGTTATTTAATAAACAATAATTGTTCATTTTCACATATTAAAGGTATAATTAAAACTGATAATATAAAATCAACTTTAGAAATTACTATTGAGCCCAACAAAAAAATATTAAAAATAGATAAAAACAATATTTTTAAAATAGCAGATTATATAAACAAATTAAATATTATTATTTTTAGTCCGGAAGATCTAGAATTAATAAAAGGTTCACCAAGTGAAAGAAGAAAATATTTTGATGTTCAAATATCCCAAATAAATCTAAAATATTTTAAGTTATTAAATGAATATAATAAAATATTAAAACAAAGAAATGAAATATTAAAAACAAAAAAAATAGATAAAAATTATTTTAATATTATAACAGAAAGTTTAATAAAAAGAGGAATTGAAATATATAAATATAGAAATAATTATATTGAAAATATAAATAGAAATATAAATGATATTTTTTATAATATAACAGATTTAAAAGGATTTAAAATTAAATATAACCCACTTATTAACATAAATATTAACGATGAGTTAAGGTTAATAGAAAAATATAAAGAAGAAATAGAAAAAAACTATGAAAATGAATTAAAAATAGGTTCTACTTTAGTTGGACCCCATCGCGATGATTTTGATTTTTTTATTGAAACAAAAAACTTAAAAAATTATGGTTCACAAGGTCAACAAAGAAGTGGGGCTTTAGCTTTAAAATTATCAGAAATTCCAATTTTCAAGAAATATAATAAAACGTTTCCAGTTTTATTACTTGATGATGTTTTTAGTGAATTAGATGATTCTAAAAAAAATAATATATTAAAATATATTAGTAAAGATATTCAAATTTTTATAACAACAACTGATTTAAAAAGTATTAATCAAAACATAATAAAACAAGCAAATATTATTAAAATTAAAAATGGTAATCTTGTTTATGAAAGGGAGGTTTAGACAATGGAAAAAGAAGGACATTATGATTCTTCCGATATTCAAGTTTTAGAAGGGTTAGAGGCTGTAAAAAAACGACCTGGAATGTATATAGGAGCGACAAGTGCTCGTGGATTACATCATTTAGTATGGGAAATAGTAGATAATGCAATCGATGAAGCTTTAGCAGGATATTGTGATGATATAGAATTAATTATTAATAAGGATAATTCAATAACAGTAAAAGATGATGGTAGAGGAATTCCGACTGGAATTCATAAAAAAACAAAAAAATCAACAGTAGAAACGGTTTTTACTTTATTACATGCAGGTGGTAAATTTGGTGGTGGTAGTTATAAAGTATCTGGAGGATTACATGGTGTTGGGGCGGCCGTTGTTAATGCTTTAAGCAGTTGGCTAGAAGTAAAAATTTACCAAAACGAAAAGATATATTATCTTCGTTTTGAAAATGGGGGAACCCCTGTAGATGAACTTAAAGTGATTGGAAAATGTTCAAAAGATAGAACAGGAACAATAATATCATTTAAACCTGATCCATCAATATTTACAGAAACAATAAATTTTGATTATGATATTTTAAGAAAAAGAATAAGAGAATTAGCCTTTTTAAATAAGGGCTTACGAGTGATTTTAATAGATGATCGAGAACATTACAAAAAGGAAATATTTTATTATGAAGGTGGTATAAGTGAATACGTTGAAATGATAAATAAAAACAAAAGCCCAATTCATAAAAATATTATATATATAAATGGGGAAAAGGAAGATATTTCATTAGAAATAGCTTTTCAGTATAACTCTGGATATAGTTCTAACTTATATTCTTTTGCTAATAATATAAATACTCAAGAAGGTGGAACTCATGAAGAAGGGGTTAGAAGAGCTTTAACAAGGGTTATAAATAATTATGCTAAAAACAACAATTTGTTAAAATCAAATGATGATAATTTAAATGGTGATGATGTTAAAGAAGGATTAACAATGATTATATCTTGTAAACATCCTAATCCCCAATTTGAAGGTCAAACTAAAACAAAATTTGGTAATAGTGAAGTAAGAAAAATAGCAGATAATATTTTTAGTGAAGAATTTGAAAGGTATTTATTAGAAAATCCTGACGACGCTAAAGTAATTATTAATAAAGCTATTATAGCAGCTAGAGCAAGGGTTGCAGCAAAAAGAGCACGGGAATTAACTAGGACAAAAGGTGGATTAGATTTAACTAATTATTGGGGAAAATTAGCAGATTGTTCCAGTAAAAATCCTAAAGAAAGGGAACTTTTTATTGTGGAAGGGGATTCAGCAATGGGTTCTTCCAAATTAGGTCGGGACCCTAAAAAGCAAGCAATATTACCAATAAAAGGGAAAATATTAAATGTTGAAAAGGCACGATTAGATAGAATATTAGGAAATGAAGAAATTAAAAGTCTAATAACAGCTTTAGGGACAGGAATAAGTGATGAATTTGATATTTCAAAATTAAGATATAATAAAATTATTTTAATGACTGATGCTGATGTTGATGGCGCACATATAAGAACTTTATTATTAACTTTTTTATATAGGTTTTTTAAACCTTTAATTGAAAAGGGTCATGTTTATGTTGCTCAGCCACCTTTATATAAAATAACTCATGGGAAAACAATAAAGTATGTTTTAACAGAAACAGAAAAGGAAGAATATTTAAAAAACTTAGCGGAAAATATAAAACCAAATATAAATAGACAAAAAGGTTTGGGTGAAATGGACGCAATTGATTTAAGAACAACAACTATGGATATAAATGAAAGAACATTATTAAAAATTAATGTTGAAGACGTAATTTTAACTGATGAAATTTTTCAAATTTTAATGGGTGAGGAAGTTGAACCACGTAGAAACTTCATTGAAACCAATGCATTGAATGTAAGAAATTTAGATGTTTAATATTAAATTAAAAAAAGTAAATAAAAATAAGAAAGGATGATCAATTAGAAAATTATAACTGATGTTTAATTAGTTTTGTTTCTTTTTGAGGCGAATATTAGATTCGTTAAAATAGATAAAATGAATGATAAAATAATAGATAGAACAATAGATGTAAACATTGATACAGAAATGAAAAACTCTTTTTTAGATTATTCAATGAGTGTTATTGTATCGAGGGCAATTCCAGATGTAAGAGATGGTTTAAAACCTGTACACCGAAGAATTTTATATACTTTTTTCAATGAAGGTATAACAAGTGATAAAACCTATAAAAAGTCGGCAACAACATGTGGAAAAGTAATGGCTTATCATCCTCATGGTGATGCAGCAATATATGATACTATGGCTAGAATGGCTCAACATTTTTCTTATAGGTATCCTTTAGTAGATGGAAAAGGAGCGTTTGGTGCTCCAGATGGTTCTAGTCCAGCAGCAGCCCGTTATACAGAAGCAAGGCTTTCAAAAATTTCATCTGAATTATTAAGAGATATAAATAAAAATAGTGTTGACTTTATTCCTAATTATGATGGTGAATTAAAAGAGCCAGTAGTAATGCCCTCAAGATTTCCTAATATTTTAGTAAATGGTAATATGGGAATAGCAGTTGGAATGGCAACTAATATTCCACCCCATAATTTAACTGAAGTAATTGATGGTTTAATTAAATATATAGAGAACAATGAAATAAATGTGGAAGAATTAATGGAATATATAAAAGGACCCGACTTTCCAACAGGGGGTAAGATTTTAGGGAATAGTGGAATAAAAAAGGCTTATGAAACAGGGAAAGGTACAGTTGTAGTACGTGGAAAAGTTGAAATTGAAGAAAAAAAGGATAAAACTTCTTTGATAATTACTGAAATACCATATCAAGTTAATTATACTAATATTATAAGAAAAATAGCAGAATTAGTTAGAGATAAACAAATTGATGGAATTGCCAATTTAACAGATGAATCAGCTTTAGAAGGAATAAGGATAGTAATAGATGTTAAAAAAGGTTATAATTCAAAGGTTTTGTTAAATAATTTATACAAAAATACTCAATTACAAACTTCTTTTGGAATAAATTTTTTAATGTTAGTTGACGGCAGACCTAGAACCTTACCATTAAAGGAAATTTTAAAATATTATTTAGAACACCAAATGAATGTCATATATAGAAGAACAAAATATGATTTAGAAAAAAGTGAAAAACAATTTCATGTTTTAGAAGGGTTAAAAATAGCTTCAGAATATATTAATGAGATAATTAAAATTATAAAAGAATCGAAAAATGAAAAAGAAATAAAAAATAAATTTTATGAACAATATAATTTAACTGAAATTCAGTCAGAAGCTATTTTAGAAATGAAATTAAGAAGGTTATCTAACATAGAAAGAGAAAAAATAGAAGAAGAACTTCAAAAATTAAAAGATTTAATAAATAAATTCAATTTTATTTTATCGAGTGATGAAAATATAAAGGAAGTAATTAAAGAAGAATTGGAAGAAATAAAAAACAAATATAAAGATGATCGAAGAACAGAAATAGATATGACAGCAGTTGAATATATAGAAGATGAGGCATTAATTCCAATAGAGGATATTGTTGTAACAATTACTAATAAAGGTTATATTAAAAGAGTCGAATTAGAAACATATAGAACTCAAAATAGAGGTGGAGTTGGGATAAAAGGAATGACAACCAATGAAGAAGATTTTGTTGAACAAATGATTTCTTTAAAAACCCATGACTATATATTGTTTTTTACAAACAAAGGGAAAGTTTATAGAAGTAAGGGATATATGATACCACCATATAGTAGACAAGCCAAGGGTTTACCAATTGTAAATTTATTATCTTTAGAATCTGATGAAAAAGTAAATATAATGTTAAAAATGAGTGAAGATGATGAAAACAGTACTCTTGTGTTTTGTACGCAAAATGGTTTGGTAAAAAGAACAAAGATAGAAAAATTTAATAGCATTAGAATTTCAGGTAAAATTGCCATTAAATTAAACGAAAATGACGAATTGATAGCTGTTAAAAAAACAGATGGTAATAATGAAATAATGATAGCAACGTCAGATGGCAGAATGATTAGATTTAAAGAAGAAGAAGTAAGAATTATAGGAAGAGCAGCAAGTGGTGTTAAGGGAATAAATATAGGTAATAACAAATGTGTTGGTTGCGAAATAGTTAAAGATAATCAATTGGTGCTTGTTGTTACAGAAAACGGATATGGTAAAAAGACTAACATTAATGAATATAAAACAACACATAGAGGAAGAAAGGGAGTCAAAACCCTTAATATAACCAAAAAGAATGGAAAAATAATTGCTTTTAGATTAATAGATAATAAAGAGGAACTAATGATTATTACTAATTTTGGTATGATTATTAAATTGCCAGTTGAACAAATATCTAAAACTGGAAGAATAGCTCAAGGTATAAAATTAATTAATTTAAAAGAAGAACAAAAGGTAAGTTCAATTGCATTAATCAGAGAAGAGGAAGAAAAAGAATAAAATTAATTTTATTCTTTTTATTTAATAATCAATGTTCCACGTGAAACATAGTTATGAAGTATAAAAATATTTCCCGGGAAA
>CAZGXD010000033.1:7517-9304 GCA_964529625.1 uncultured Muribaculaceae bacterium | reverse complement strand
ATAATATTTTATTAAGAGATGATAAAACTTATCCCTATATTGAATTAACTAAAGAAACTGTTCCAAGGCTTCATATTATTAAAAATATTAATCGAAAAAAGAAACATCATAATCGTATTTTTGGACCTTATCCCAATGCTTATGGGGCTAGAAAAACAGTTGAATTATTAAATAGAATTTACCCATTAAGAAAATGTCGGACTTATCCTAATCGTCCTTGTCTTTATTATCATATTAATCAATGTTTAGGTTATTGTGTTTATCAAATTGATAAACAAGTAATAAAAGAAATGGAAAAAGAAATTATTCAATTTTTAAAAGGGGATTCATCTTTAATAACTAATAAAATAAAAGAAGAGATGTTAAATGAAAGTCAGAAACTTAATTATGAAAAAGCAAAAGAATTAAAAGAATTATTAGATTATATAGAAATCACATTAGTAAAGCAAAAAGTAGAAATTAATGATTTAAAATCACGTGATGTTTTTGGCTATTATTATTATCAAGGATATTTATCAGTTGTTGTCTTTTTTATTAGAGGGGGAAAGATAGTTGAAAGACATCATAATATTTTATTAATAGTTGATGAACTAAAAGAAGAATTAACTAGATATATTGCTAAATTTTATGAAAAGGATGTTTTGCTTCCGAAAGAATTGCTTGTTTCTGCTGTTGTTGATCGGGAACTTTTAGAGAAATTTTTAGAAGTAAAGGTAAAAGTACCACTGCGAGGTGTTAAGCAAAAAATCTTGGAAATGGCAAATAATAATGCTAAAATATTATTAGAAGAAGAACTAGAGTTAATTAAAAAGGAAGAACAAAAAACAGTGGTTGTGAATGAAGAATTAAAAGAATTATTAAACTTACCAAATCTTGATCGAATTGAAGTTTTTGATAATTCCCATTTGTTTGGGAGCTATAGTGTTTCTGGAATGATAGTTTATAAGAATGGGCGACCTAGTAAAAATGATTATCGTAAATTTAAAATAAAACTTACTAAAAATGATGATTATGAAGCCATGAGAGAAGTAATATATAGAAGATATCATCGCGTAATAATGGATAATTTAGAAAAACCTGATTTAATTATAGTTGATGGTGGATTAGGACAAATAAGAGTCGCTCGAGAAGTTTTAGATTCCCTTAATCTAAAGTTGCCTGTAATTGGCCTTAAAAAAGATGATCGGCACCGAACCAATAAATTATTAGCTTTTGAACCAATTAGTGAAATTGATATCGATCCGAAGAGTGAGTTATTTAAATATTTAGAACGGATTCAAGATGAAGTTCATCGATTTACTTTAAATTATCATCAACAACTTCGAAGTAAAGGAGCTTTAGAAAGTGTTTTAGATACGGTCAAAGGAATTGGGCCTAAAAGAAAAACTGAGTTATTAAAAAAATATAAAACTATTAATAAATTAAAAGAACTTAAAATTGAAGAATTAAGCCTTATTTTACCAATTACTGTCGCCCATAATTTAAAAGAAGTTTTAGAAAATTATGAAATATAAAAAAGAAGGTAGTGAAAAAATGACAAAAATTAGAATAATGGATGAGTTACTTGCAAATAAAATAGCAGCTGGAGAAGTGATTGAACGATGTGCATCAGTAGTCAAAGAATTAGTTGAAAATAGTATTGATGCAAAAAGTACAGAAATTAAAATTGAATTGATTGAAGCAGGAATTAAAGAAATAAAAGTTATTGATAATGGAATGGGAATGGAAAAGGAAGATGCCAAATTAGCATTTAGTCGTCATGCGACTAGTAAAATAATTAATGATGA
>CAZGXD010000033.1:0-7417 GCA_964529625.1 uncultured Muribaculaceae bacterium | reverse complement strand
CCTAGTAATTATGTTCAACCAGCACTAGATTTAAGTAGGGTTATGGAATCAGAACCAGAATTAATAATTAATCCTGATCTATTAAATGAAGAAGCACTAGTTTTACCAATTGAAAAAGAAGGATTGCCAGAACTTTATCCCATTGGTTCTGTTCATGGAACCTATCTTGTTTGTCAAAATGAATTTGGAATGTATTTAATTGATCAACATGCCGCTAATGAAAGAATAAATTATGAAATTTATAAACAAAAACTAGGTAATCCTAATCCTAGTTCAATTGCTCTTTTATTTCCAATTACGATTGAAGTAACTAATGCTGAATTCATTATTTTAAAAGAAAATATTGAAATATTAATTAATATGGGTTTTAAAATTGAAGAATTTGGTCTTAATTCAATAATAATAAAAGCTCATCCAACTTGGTTACCAAAGCATTATGAGGAACGAGCGATTAGAAAAGTTATTGAAATGGTTATTATTCAAGAAAAGAATTTTGATCTTGAAAAGTTTAATGAAAGAATAGCTATTAATATTAGTTGTAAATTATCGATAAAAGCCAATGATAATATTTCAATTTCAGAAATGGAAACCTTAATTAATAATTTAAAGCAATGTAAAAACCCTTATACTTGTCCTCATGGAAGACCAACTATTATTCATTATTCTAAATACGAACTTGAAAAGATGTTTAAAAGAACTGGTTTTTAATAGTGTCAACAATTTTTTTGTTTTATAATAACCATTGTCTTAATAGAAAAGACAGATTATAATTAAATGGAATGGAGTGGGAAAATTGAGTAAGAAATTAGCAATTACTGGGTTAATATTTTTAATAATCGGTAAAATTTTATTAACCATATTTTTTAAAAGTGAAATAAAACTTCCCAAAAATTGGTTTGTAGTTGGACTAGGGGCAATATATTGTTTTAAAATGTATAAAGATGAGAGTTCTTCTTTAATTTTTCTTCCACCCTTATTTCTTATTAGCTTTGTTTATCTTGTTGATGTATCAACTATTTTATTTGGTAGTTTTTTCCCTTCAGAAATAATGGCCAATGTTTATATTATTGTCTTAATAATATTTGTAATAAATATGATTCTTTCCCCTTTATTGAAAAGGAATCAACTTTCTATTCTTTTTACTCTTTTAGGGCTTATGTTATTTCTTTCTTTTTATAATACGATTTCCTTTTTTAGTAAAAAGGTAGATATTGTTATTATGATGGGTTTAATCTGTCTTTATCTTGGTTTAACTTTAATGTATTGCTCAGCTTTAGCATATAGAAAAGAATATGAATAAAAAAAAGGGGGAACCCTTTTTATTAATTTAGTTCTGCTATTTTAGTAGTAAACTCAGTTTTCTTTTGTTGAATTTTAGTTGCTTCAGCCCGTTCAAGTGGATACCATCCATTTTTAAATAATAGACAAAATATTTCTCTTCCATTTTGTTTGACTTCAAGATAAATAGGTAAAATATCCTTATATAGAGTCTCGTTACTAGCTTCACTAAGAGCAGTTGAAAGAACATCAGATAAATATTTTTCAGTACTTAATAAATCCCTTAAATAATCTCTTTCATTCATTTCTTTTGTTTTTGGAACTTGAGTTTCTGGATTTGTTACAATATTATTATTCATTTTTCATCTCCTTAACTTAATAATGTTATAATTTTTTGACAATAATTAGCATGCTTTTTTCCAATTTCAATAATCTTGTTTTTAATTTCTGGATTATTTATTTTATTGGCATAACTCTCATATTTTTTACTTGTTACAAAATGCATTTCAAATAAATCACTTAAATAGGCTAAATCTTTAGTTGATATCATGTTGGGTACATTATTCATAAAATCATTCCTTTCTCTTTTATTATGGTTAATAAAAAAGATAATATTCACAAAAATAAATTAGAAATAATGAAATAGTTATGATATAATGTTATTGATCGATGGAGTGAGGAAAATGAAATTAAAAAATAGTTTTTTTTATACAATAAGAGAAGATATTAAAGATGAAGAATCAATAAGTGGTAACTTATTAGTTCGTAGTGGCATGATTAAGAAAATGGGTAATGGTATTTATATGTATATGCCATTAGGATTAAGAGTCTTAAAAAAAATAGAAGCAATTGTTCGTGATGAAATGAATAAAGCAGGTGCTTTAGAACTTATTATGCCCAACATAATTCCAGAAAGCATTTTTGTTGAAAGTGGTCGCCGAGAAGCATATGGTAAAAATATGTTTAGTTTAAAAGATCGCTATAATCGAGATTATGTTCTAGGACCTTCTCATGAAGAACTTTTTGTTTTGGCAGCTAAAGAAAAGATAAAATCATATAAAGATATGCCTTTAAATTTATATCAAATAGGTCTTAAATATCGCGATGAACCAAGACCTAGATTTGGTTTAATTCGAATAAGAGAATTTATTATGAAAGATGCTTATAGTTTTGATTGTGATAATGAAGGGATGGATCATTCTTATCAAATAATGTCTCAGGCTTATCAACAAATATTTGATCGAATCGGACTTGACTATAAAATAGTAGAAGCAGATACGGGGGTAATGGGGGGAACTTTATCAGAAGAATTTCAAGCTATTTCATCAATTGGAGAAGATACTCTAGTGCTATGTTTGAAATGTGGTTATGCCTCAAATAAAGAAATAAGCGTTTTTTCAGAAGAAAATAAAATGGATAATAGTCAAGAATTAGATAAAGAATTAATAGAAACAAAAGGGGTTGGTACGATTGAAGAGGTGGCTAATTTATTAAATGAGGATGCTTCTAAATTTGTTAAAACCTTAATTTATAAAATAGATAATAAGTTTTATGCTTGTTTAGTACCTGGTAATCGAGATTTAAATGAAACAAAATTAGCTAGAATCTTTAAAAGTTTTAATTTGGAATTAGCTTCTTTTGAAGAAGTAGTTAAAATAACTAAAGCAGAAGTTGGTTTTGCTGGTCCAATTAATTTAGAAATTCCAATTATAATAGATCAAACCATTTTAACAATGAAAAACTTTATTGTTGGAGCTAATAAAACTGATTATCATTATAAAAACGTTAATTTAAGTGATTTTAAATATCTAAGAGTTGAAGATATTAAAGAAGTTAAAGAAGGGGATCTTTGTCCTATCTGTTCAAACCAACTTACTTTTAAAAAAGGAATAGAAATAGGAAATATTTTTAAATTAGGAACCAAATATTCTGAAGCAATGAATTTATATTATGCTGATGAAAAGAATAATTTGAAACCAGTTGTGATGGGGTGCTACGGAATTGGGGTTGAAAGAATAATGGCTAGTATTGTTGAACAAAACAATGATAATGAGGGTATTATCTGGCCTTTAACGGTCGCTCCTTTTAAAGTAGCAATTGTTGTGATTAATTCTAAAGATGAAACTCAATTATTAAAAGCTAATGAATTATATAATGAATTAAATGCTTTAGGAATTGAAGTTCTTTTAGATGATCGAGAAGAAAGACCAGGGGTTAAATTTAATGATCTAGATTTAATTGGGATTCCAATTAGGATAACAATTGGTAATAAAATTAAAGAACAACAAGTGGAATTAAAATTAAGAAAAGAAAAAACTAGTTTAGATTTAAAATTTGATGAAATTATTCCCAAAATAAAAGAATTAATAAACTAATAAAACGACAAAAACTGATAATGATAGTAGTTATAATATAATTGGTGATAGAGTGAAAAAGATGATAATACCAATTTTATTATGTCTTGTTATCGGTTTTTTATTGTCTAAATTTATGTTGACTCAATATGAAGAACGAGAAGAAATCAAACCTGTTTTCGGACAAACTGAAAATTTATTTTTTATTCAATATGGTGTTTATTCAAGTAAAGAAAGCATGGAAAATAATACTAAAGAATTAAATTATTATATTTATAACTTTAATGATAATTTATATTATGTTTATCTTGGAATTACAAAAAATTATGAAAATGCTAATAAATTAAAAGGATATTTTAAAACCTTGGGATATGATATTTATATAAAGGATTATCAAGTTTCTAATCAAGAATTTTTAGAAATGATAGAATATTATGATCTTTTATTAAGTCAAACAACAGATTATGATACGATTAAATCAATCTGTCATCAAGTGTTACAAAAATATGAGGAGTTTGTTAATCATGAATATTAAAATAAAAGATATTCCCCTTATTGATCGTCCAAGAGAAAGATTAAAACATTATGGAGTTGATAATTTAAGCAATGAAGAATTATTGGCTCTTATTTTAAAAAGTGGGACTAAAGAAGCATCAGCTAAGATGTTAGCAACTAAATTATTATCAGAAGTTGGAGAAATAAAGAATTTATCAAAATTAAATTATCAAGCAATTACTAAAATAAAAGGATTAGGAGAAGCTAAAGCCTGTACTTTATTAGCTGTGATTGAATTATCTAAACGAATTAATAAAGAAATACCAAGTCTTAAAAATTTAAAAATCACCTCTGCTATAATAGTTTATAAATATTATAAAGATATTTTAAAGGATAAAAAACAAGAATATTTTTATTGTCTTTATTTAGATAATAATAAACGGGTTATTACTGATAAATTATTATTTAAAGGAACCTTAAATCAAAGTTTAGTGCATCCTAGGGAAGTATTTAAAGAAGCATATTTATTAAGTGCTTCTTCAATTATTTGTGTTCATAATCATCCTAGTGGGAATATTATTCCATCAACTGAAGATATAATTTTAACTGATAGACTAGTTGAAATAGGCAAGTTGCTTGGTATTATAATAATTGATCATGTTATTATTAGCGAAAATAATTATTATAGTTTTTATGAAAACAATTTAATTGGTGGAAAAAATAGTTGAAGTATATTATAATATAAATGGTGATGATATGCGAAAGAAAGATATGAAAAAAAGGGGACGTCTTATTTTTATATTTCTAATTGGAATAGTTTTGTTAGCCCTAATGTATAAAATCATAAATGATGATCGTCAATTAACCAAATTAGAAAGTTTAACCAAGGATACCGGGCTGTTTATCAATAAAATTGTATCTTCACCAGTTAAATACATTAAGAGTAAAATAATTGAATCTAAAGAGAAAAAGAAAATGTATGATAAATATAAAACCCTAAAGAAAAAAAGTGATAATTATGACTTGTTAGAAGCTAAATTAGAGGAATTAGAGTATCAATTAAAAGAAATGCAAAAGATATTAGAACTAAATAATAGTCTCCATAAAGATAGTTATTTAAATGCGACGGTTATTAATCGAAATATTGGAGTATGGTATGATACAATAACGATTGATAAAGGGTCTAAAAATGGGATAAAAGTGGATATGCCTGTTATAGTTAATAAAGGCTTAATAGGTAAAATTATAAAAGTTAGTAATTTTAATAGTACCGTAAAATTATTAACTAGTGATAATATAACTAATAAAATATCAGTTAAGATTAAAAGTGATGAAGATCATGTATTAGGGCTTTTAGTTGATTATGATTTGGATAGTCATCTCTTTATTGTTGAAGGAATCGATCAAAATATAATTATTGAGCCAGGAGCATTAGTTACAACAACTGGACTTGGCGATTACTTTCCAAGTGGAATAATGGTTGGAAAAGTAAACCAAGTAAGAACGGATAATTTTGATTTGGCTAAAATAGTTGAAGTTAAATCTGAAGTTGATTTTAATAATCTTAGTTATGTAACGGTCTTAAAAAAGAGGATTGTTGAACAATGATTATTGCTATTATTATTATTTCCCTTTTTTTAGAAAGTATTGTTTCCGTTTTAATTCCAATTAATTCCTTTTTTAATCCCTTATTTACTTTAGTATCATTAGTTTTAATTTATCCTTATTTTGTAAATGATGATTCAAAATATATTAAATATTGTGCAATAATAGGTTTAATCTATGATCTTATGTTTACTAATACTTTGTTTTTTAATTTAATTATGTTTATTATAATTGGTTATTTGATAAAATTAATTAATATAACTCTCTCAAATAATTTTATTAATGTTGTTATTATTACGATTATAAATATAATTATTTATTTATTAATAACTTATCTAATTTTGTTAATCATTGGTTATAAAACCTTTAATGTTAATTATTTAATGATGATTATTTCTAAAAATTTATTATTGAATGGAATGTATAGTTTTATTGGTTATCTTATTACTGATAAAATTAGTAAAAAATATAAGATATTAAAAATTGATTAAGGTCTATCTAAAGACCTTTTTTCATACAATTCTATAGGTGATAACGTGAATAATGATATTTTAAAAATTAAGGATAATATCAAACAAAAAAGAAACAAAATAACAGCAATCTCAATTCCTAAACCAAAGAAAGGCTCCCTTTTATATAAATATACTAATCGTTTGTTAATTTTGATTGTGTTAACGTTAATAACTCTAATTTTATTAAAAGCTAATAGTAAGTTTCGGTCTTTTTTTTATAAGCATGTTTTTGATACTAATTTTTCATTTGCTAAAATAAATGAGTTATATGAACAGCACTTTGGGAATCCGATTCCATTTAAGGATGTATTTAAAAATAAAACAACGCCTGTTTTTAATGAGACCTTAAAATATCAAGAAACTAATAAATATAAAAACGGAGTAAAATTAAAAGTTGAATCTAATTATTTAGTCCCAGCTTTGAAAAAGGGGATTGTTATTTTTATTGGTGATAAAGATGATTATAAAAACACAGTTATTATTCAACAAAGTGATGGAATTGATGTTTGGTATTCAAACCTTGATAATATTACTTTAAAATTATATGATTATGTTAAAGAAGGAAATTTAATTGGGGAAACAATTGATGATAATTTATATTTGGTTTTTAAAAAGGATGGTCTAATTCTTGATTATGAAGACTATTTATAAAAAAACAAAAATTCATTTTCTTTATTATATAGTAGCCTTATTAGCAATTTTAACTGGCCTTTTTAAAGATTTTATTATTTTATCGCTATTAATTTTTATTCACGAAATGGGTCATGTTTTAATGGCTCTATATCATAGTTGGGACATCAATAAAATAATTATTTTGCCCTTTGGGGGTTTAACAATCTTTAAAGAACATCTTAATAAACCCTTAAAAGAAGAATTTATGATTTTAATAATGGGTCCATTATTTCAAACTCTTTTTTATTTATTAGCTTTTTATTTAAAACCTAATGATCTTTTAACTAATTATCATTATGCCTTATTATTGTTTAATATGTTACCCATTATTCCTTTAGATGGGTCAAAATTAGTAAATTTGATTAGTAATCTTTTTTTTTCATTTAAAGTTAGTCATTTAATGGTTATTTATCTTTCCATTCTTTTTTTAGGAGGAATACTATTATATAATTTAAATAATTTAATTATCTTTTTGGTTTTCTCATTTTTAATAATTAAGGT
>CAZGXD010000032.1:3221-9752 GCA_964529625.1 uncultured Muribaculaceae bacterium | reverse complement strand
TTGTTATATGGATTTATCTCTTTAGTAACATTAATTGGAGTAACTAGCGTTTTTAATACTATTAATACTAGTATTGCTCTTAGAAGAAAAGAATTTGCTGTCCTTAGAAGTGTTGGTCTTACTACTAAAGGGTTTAATCAAATGATAAGATTTGAAACAATAATGGTTGGTTTTAAATCATTATTATATGGATTTATTGTTTCTTTAGGGGTTATTCTTTTGATTCATTATTCAATTGGAGGTGTAGTAAGGTTTTCAACCATTATCATCCCATGGAAAGCAGTGATATTTGCCATTTTTGGAGTTTTTCTAATTGTTACAACAACTATGATGTATGCTACAAATCAAATAAAAAGGGATAATATATTAGATTCAATCAGAGAAGAAAATATTTAAACTATTAAAATTTGATTTTAGTAGTTTTTCTTTAATGTTTGATATCAAGGGCAAACCTTGTTATAATTAATTAGGAGTAATATTTTAATAAAAAAATAAACTTTAGAATATATAATAATATCTTTGGGGAGAGAGGTGACAGTCGAGTAATTTATCTCGACAATGAATGACAAAATATGATGAAAGTTCAATTAAAATATTGGAAGGATTAGAAGCCGTTAGAAAAAGACCAGCCATGTATATTGGTTCGACTGATAAAAGGGGTCTCCACCACCTAGTCTGGGAAATAATAGATAATAGTATTGATGAAGTTATTAATGGTTATGGTAATAAATTAAAAATAATCATTAATGAAGATCGAAGCATTACGATTGAAGATGAAGGACGAGGAATCCCTGTTGGCCAACATAAAAATGGATTATCAACCCCAGAAGTTATTTATACCTTGCTCCATGCTGGGGGAAAATTTGAAACGAGTGGTTATAAAATAGCTGGAGGTCTTCATGGAGTTGGAGCCAGTGTTGTTAATGCCTTAAGTGAATGGATGGAAGTAACGATAAAAAGGGATGGTCATGAATATTTTATTCGCTTTGAAAATGGGGGAAAAACCAAACGACCTCTTAAAAAACTAAAAACAACTAATCGAACAGGAACAAAAGTCACTTTTATGCCAGATAAAGAAATATTTGGTAATTTTAGTTTTTCATTTACAACTATTTGTGAGAGAATGCAAGAATGTGCCTTTTTACTTAAAAACTTAATTGTTGAAGTTATTGATACTGAAGATAATAAACAAGAAATATTTCATTATGAGAATGGTTTAAAATCTTTTGTTGAATATATTAATGAAGGCAAATCAACCCTTCATAAAGTAGTTAATTTTTTAGGAGAAAAAGATAAAATAAAAGTTGAAGTTGCTTTTCAATATACAGATACTTATTCAGAGAATGTTATTTCTTTTGTAAATAATGTTAAAACTAATGATGGTGGGACTCATGAAATTGGTTTAAAAACAGCTTTAACTCGTATTTTTAATGAATATGCTCGGAATAATAATTATTTAAAAGAAAAGGATAAAAATTTTGAAGGAAATGATACTAGAGAAGGTTTAACTATTATTTTAAGTTTACAGATTCCTGAAGCATTGTTACAATTTGAGGGACAAACTAAAGCAAAACTCGGAACTCCAGTAGCAAGAGCAGTAGTTGAAAATATTGTTAGTGAACAATTACAATTTTTCTTAGAAGAAAACAGAGAGATTGCTACTAATATTTTAGAAAAAATGGTAAAAAGTAAGAATGTAAGAGAAACAGCCAGAAAAGCAAGAGAAGCCGCTCGAAGTGGTAAAAGTAATAATAAAAAAGAAAAAGCCTTAAGTGGTAAATTAACTCCAGCTCAAGGAAATAACCCCAAGAAAAACGAATTGTTCTTAGTAGAGGGGGATTCAGCTGGTGGAAGTGCTAAAAGTGGCCGTGATCGTAAATTTCAAGCCATTTTGCCTTTGCGAGGAAAAGTATTAAATACCGAAAGAGCTCGCTTAGAAGATGTCTTAAAAAATGAAGAATTAAATACCATTATTCATACTATTGGGGCAGGGGTAGGAAGTGATTTTGATATTAAAGATATTAATTATGATAAAATTATAATTATGACTGATGCTGATGATGATGGAGCCCATATTCAAACTCTACTATTAACCTTTTTTTATAGATATATGAAACCCCTTATTGAAGCAGAAAAACTTTATATTGCTATGCCACCATTGTATAAAATATTTAATCAAAAGAATATTTATTATGCGTGGACCGAAGTTGAGCGTAAAAAAATAATAAATGAAACTAAAATAAAACTTGAAACTCAGCGATATAAAGGATTAGGGGAAATGAATGCCGATCAATTATGGGAAACAACCATGAATCCTGAAAGTAGAAGTTTAATTAAAGTAAATATTACTGATGTTTCTTTAGCTGAAAAAAGGGTAAGTGTTTTAATGGGAGATAAAGTTGAACCACGTAAAGATTGGATAGAAGAAAACATAGAATTTTCTTTAGAAGATAATTATCTTTTAGAAGAATAGGGGGAGAATTGATGCAAGAAGTATTAAATAAAATATATGATTATTCTTTAGAAGAAATATTAAGTGAACGTTTTTCAAGATATGCAAAAACGATAATTCAAGACCGGGCAATTCCCGATGTTAGAGATGGTTTGAAACCAGTTCAAAGAAGAATTCTTTATGCAATGTATAAAGATAAAAATACCTTTGATAAACCATATCGAAAAAGTGCTAAATCAGTCGGGGCAATAATGGGTTCTTATCATCCTCATGGTGATACTAGTATTTATGATGCGATGGTAAGGATGAGTCAATGGTGGAAACAAAACGCTATTTATATTGATATGCAAGGAAATAACGGCTCAATGGATGGCGATTCTCCTGCCGCAATGCGCTACACGGAAGCTAGATTATCAAAAATAAGTAATGAACTTTTAAAAGATATTGATAAAGAAACCGTTGTTTGGGCTCCAAATTATGATGATACTACAGTTGAGCCAACGGTTTTACCAGTTAAGTTTCCTAACCTTTTAATTAATGGTTCAACGGGAATAAGTGCTGGTTATGCCACTAATATTCCTCCTCATAATTTAGGAGAAGTAATAGATGCTACGATAAAAAGAATCGATAGCCCCAATTGTTATTTAGATACGATTTTAGAAATTATTAAAGGACCTGACTTTCCAACTGGAGCAATTGTTGAGGGGCAAAAGGGAATCGAAGAGGCTTATAAAACTGGACGTGGTCGAATTATTATTAAATCTAAATTTGAAATTCAAACTAAAGGAAAGTTACAAATAATAGTAACTGAACTTCCATATGATGTTAATAAAGCCTCATTAGTAAAAAAAATAGATGAAATTAGAATTGATAAAAAGATTGAAGGTATTATCGATGTTCGAGATGAATCCGATCGAAATGGACTTAGAGTTGTAATTGAATTAAAAAAGGGTGCTAATTATAATTTAATTATAAAATATTTGTTAAAAAATACTGATTTACAAATTTCTTATAACTTTAATATGGTAGCAATTGTAAATAGACGACCAATGACTTTAGGTATTCTTCAAATTCTAGATGCTTATATTAATCATCAAAAGGAAGTAATTATTAATCGAACTAAATTTGATTTAAAACATGCTAATGCTAGAATTCATATTGTAGAAGGATTAATTAAAGCCTTATCAATTTTAGATGAGGTAATTAAAACAATTAGAGGTAGTAAAAATAAAACTAATGCTAAAGAAAATTTAATTGCTAAATTTGATTTTACTGAATTACAAGCTGAAGCAATTGTAATGTTGCAATTATATAAATTAACTAATACTGATGTAACAGAACTACAAGAAGAAAATAAAAAACTTCAAATAATTATTCGGGGATTAGAAGAAATATTAAATAATGAAAATAAATTAAAAGGAGTTATGAAAGAAGAATTAAGAAAAATAAAAAAGGAATATGCTACTTCTCGTAAAACGGAATTACAAGCTGAAATAACAGAAATAAAAATAGATCCCCTTAAAATGATTCAAAAAGAAGATTGTATTGTTGTAATCACAAGTGAAGGATATGTAAAGAGAGTGTCCTTAAGAAGTTATAAAGCAAGTGAAAAAGATACTACGATGCTAAAAGAAAATGATTATGTTATTGGTTTATATAAATTAAATACCTTAAACGTGGTTTTATTATTTACTAATTATGGTAATTATTTATATTTACCAGTCGTTGATATTCCTGATTTAAGATGGGGAGAGTTGGGAAAACATATAAGTAATATTATTAGTCTAGCCCCAGGTGAGAAAATAATAAAGAGTATTCCGATAATAGATTTTGATGAAAATCAAATAATTACTTTATTTACTAAAAAAGGAATGGTAAAGAGAACAGCCTTAAATGAATTTAAAGCTCAAAGGTATTCAAAACCAATTAGTTGCATTCGTCTTAAAAAAGGTGATGAAGTTAAAAGTATTTCTAATTATTTAGGTGAAGAAGTATTAATAATAACTCAAAATGGTTATGGATTAAGATATAAAACTTCTGAAGTATCAATAGTTGGAATAAAAGCAGCTGGAGTTAAAGCAATTAATTTAAAAGAAGATGAAGTAGTTAGTGGTCATGTGTTTAATAATGAAGAATATTTAGTAGTGATAACTAATAAAGGAGCAACAAAAAGATTAAAGATGGACAATTTTAAATCTTTAGCCCGAGCTAGAAAAGGGAATTTAATTATTAGAAATATTAAAACTAATCCTCATTATATTATCGGGACACATATCATCAGTGGTAAAAATGTTGTCGGACTAAAAACGGCAACTGAAATAAAAAAAGTTAAATCGACTGAATGTCCGATTGTTGATTTTTCTTCATTAGGAACAATAATAACTAAAAAAAGAATTCAGGAAACCTTTTTAGAAATGGAATTAGAAGAAATAACTAAAGAAAAAGAAAAAATTGAACCTGAAATTATTAATTTAGATGATATTGATCAAAGAATTATGACAATTGATGATTTTTTAGATAATTTAGAATCTTAAAATTATTCTTTTAATAATTATAGTTCTCGTTTAATTACAAGCGAGAACTTATTATTTTGTCAAAACACCCTCTTCTTCAATTTGCTTTCTTTTTTTATTTATGCTATTATTTATTTTATAAATAAAAATATTGTAGGTATTTCAAAGTAGGTGAGTTTGACATTGTTTATTTATAAATTTTCTAGAACGTTAGCAATTTTATTTATGAAAATAATTTATCGGCCTAAAATAATAGATGAAGATAACATAATAAAAGATGGTCCGGTTATTTTAGTAGGTAATCATACTAGTAAATTAGATGCCATATTATTAATAGGAAGCACGAAAAAGACTATCACTTTTTTAGGTAAACATCTATTGTTTAAAGGAATAGGAAAATATTATTTTAAAGCCTTAGGAGTTATTCCAGTTAATCGTACTATTAAAGATAAAAGCGTAATTCCAAGTAGTGTTTTAGCGTTAGAAGAAGGTAAAACTATTAGTATTTTTCCTGAAGGGACAATTAATAAAACTGATGATGTGATAATGCCTTTTAAAATAGGAGCTGTTAAAATAGCAAAATTAACAGGGGTACCAATTGTTCCTCTTGTTATAAATGGAAAATATAAGATTTTTGGAAATCAATTAGAAATTAAGTTTTTAAAACCAATAACAATTATTGATGAAGACTTAGAATTAGAAAATGAAAAATTAATGAATATTTTTAGAAAAGAATTAGAAAATATGAAGGAGAAGTAAAATGAGAAAAATTAAAAGTCCATGGATGAAATTCCAAGATACCAAAACAAATGAAATTGAGGTACCTAAGATAAGTATTTATGAGGTGTTTAAGAAAACAGCCTTGAAAAATCCCTTTGCTCCTGCTTATAATTATTTTGGTAAAGTAGTTACTTATAAAAAGTTTTTACATCAAATTAATCGTACTGCTGAAGCTTTTAAAAGATATGGGGTTAAATTTGGAGATACGGTAACTATTTGTTTGCCCAACTTCCCAGAAGGAATTATTAGTATGTATGCATTAAATAAAATAGGAGCGATTGCTAATATGGTTCACCCATTATCTGGGGAAGAAGAAATAAAGAATTATGTAAATAATTCTAATAGCAAAATTATTCTTACTTTAGACTTTAATAAAAAGAAAATAAAAGAGATTATCGATAAAACAAAATTAAAATATGTTATTATTGTTGATGCTGATGATTCTTTAAAACTTCATTTAAAATTTGGATATAAACTAGCTAATAATAAAATTTTTAATGAGGAAAAATTAACAAAGCCTTATATAAAATTTAAGAAATTTTTAAACACTAATCCAGGAGAAGAAATTGATGAAGAAACAGAGCCAAATGATAACATTGTTGATCGGGATGCTATTATTTTACATAGTGGTGGGACAACTGGTTCACCAAAAGATATTCTTTTAACAAATGGTAATTTTAATGCATTAGCTATTCAAGGGGCACATTTATTTAGTCATTTTAGAAAGGGAGATAAAGTTCTTACTGTCATGCCCATTTTTCATGGTTTTGGACTAGGAGTTTCGAT
>CAZGXD010000032.1:0-3121 GCA_964529625.1 uncultured Muribaculaceae bacterium | reverse complement strand
ATTCCATTACTAGGTAATTATTATAAAATAGTTGCTGAAGGAACAGAAAAAGAAGTTCCATATAATCATGATGGAGAAATTTGTATTTATGGTCCAACAGTAATGAAAGGTTATTTAAATCAACCGGAAGAAACAGCAAAAGTTCTGCGTAAACACAAAGATGGTCGAATTTGGCTTCATACAGGGGATATTGGTTGTATGAGTGAAGATGGAATAATAACCTTTAAACAACGATATAAAAGAATGATTGTTTCAAGTGGTTATAATGTTTATCCTCAACATATTGAAGATATAATAAATAGTCATGGATCAGTTTTAAAATCTTGTGTGGTAGGAACTCCTCATAAATATAAAATTCAAGTTCCAATTGCGTTTATTGTTTTAAAAGATGATCAAAAGCCGACGTTAAAAATTAAAAAGGAAATTGATCAATTATGTGTTAAAAATTTACCAAAATTTTCAGTTCCTCAAAAATATATATTTAAAGAAGAATTTCCAACGACTTTAGTTGGTAAAGTAGATTATCGAACTTTACAAACAGAAGCAGGAGAGGATGAAGATGATGATAAATAGTCGAAAAGGTGAAGTAGGATATAAAATAGTAAATTTCTTTTTAAAACCATTTTTTATTCTTTATTATCGTCCTAAAAGAATTAATAAAGATGTTATTCCCAAAAAAGGACCAGTAATAATTGCTGGTAATCATTTACATGCTTTAGATCAATGTTTACCATCATCGTGCACAAAAAGACCAATTCATTATTTAGCCAAAAAGGAATATTTTGATGAAAAATTTGCTTGGTTTTTTAAAGGAGTCGGTTGCATTTCAGTTAATCGTCAAGAAGGGGATAAAGCAGCCGTAGAAAGAGCAATAGATATTTTAAATAAAGGAGGGGCAATTGGAATTTTTCCTGAGGGGACAAGGAATAAAACCAAGGAATTGTTATTACCCTTTAAATTAGGAGCAGTGTTAATGGCTCAAAAAACAGGGGCAACAATTGTTCCATTTGGAATAAGTGGTCAATTTAAAAGAGATAAAAATAATAACTTAATCTTAAGATTTGGAACTCCTTTTAAAGTTGCTAAAGGTGAATCACTAAAAGAAGCAAATGATAAATTAAGAAATATCATTGGCGAATTAATAAAACAAAATCATCAAGAAGCAAAGAATAATTAAATACATTATTAAGTAAAAGTAAACAAAGTCTTGACATTTATTTTGAGGGAATAATTTTATTTTTTATAAAATAGGTGTTATAATTAAATTGAATGGAGGAATTGTTTATGAAAAATAATAAAACAATTATTACAGTATTAGTTTTCTTAATTGGAATTGGATTAGGAGTAGGGTTAAATACCATTTATCAAGGTAATAAAAAAGGAGAACCAAAATTATCTGTATTACCAAAACCAGAAGTATCAGATGGTTTTCGAGGAACTTTAGGAATTGATAAAAATATTAATGAAACAACAATTGATAAATATTTAAATCGTGAAGACAGTGTTTATCGTGATATGAGAATGTTAGTTGATGAGGCTAATTATGAGGCAATTGATGGTGATTCTTATTTATCAGGAACTATTGAAGGATTTGAAGCAATCCCGTTTCCACTTTTATTTAATGTGACTGGACTTCCAGAAGAAGTAGGTGAAACATACCAAGGAACAACCTTATTTACTCATACCGAAGATGGGGAATATATTCCAAATTTTGAAGAATCAATGGCTTATATGGAATATTATTTTCCTAAAAATAAAAACATATTTTTACTTTGTGGTGGTGGAGGTTATTCTGGAATGACTAAAGATATGTTAGTATCACTTGGTTGGAATGCAGATAAAATTTACGTAGTTGGTGCTTATTGGAGTTATGAAGGAAATCATAATGTTCAAATTAAAAGAGAACATGATGGTAAAGTAGATTATGATTTTTGGAAAGTAACTATTCATGATATAGATTTTGATTATTTTAATGAGATAAAATGAAAAAAGTATTTTATATAATTTTTATGAGTTTTCTTTTAAGTGGATGTATATGTATAAATAATAAAAAATTTTATTTAGAAAATAAATATTATGAAAAAGCAGAAAAAATCAAAATCACCACTAAAGAATTTAAACAATTAAAAACTGATAATGAATCATTTATAATTTTTATTAATAATTCATCATGTACTGCTACCCAAAAGTTTTGTGAAATTTTAGATGAAGTTTTAAATACTTATAATTTAACTATTTATGAAATTTCCTTTTCTGATATTAAAGAAACAACCTTATCTAATTATGTAAAATATACCCCCTCAATAGCTATTTATAAGAAGGGAAAATATAAATCATCATTAGATGCTAGCAAGGAAAAACATTATATTTATTATGATACAGTTGATGGTTTAAAAAGTTATATTACAAAATATGTTTTATTAAAATAAGGTTTACAGATTTGTTTTTATTAGATAATTGTGATTGACTTTTTATTAGGAACAATTTATAATTATTATAGCGTGAATATATATTCACGTAGAACATTCTTACGGTATAGAGTTGAGAGTGTTCGCCAAACCCCCTGAAGGAGCCGAAAGGCTCCGTTTTTGTTTATGTTTAAGTTTTTTTGGGACATTTTTAGGTGCATTTTTTTAAAAAACGAATAATTTTTTGAATGATTTTGTAAGGAGATGTATATATGGAATTGGTAAATCAACCATATCTAAAGCAATTGAGAAGACAATTAAGGGGGGGATTTAGTCCGATTAAAACCATTTAACAATGGAGATGATATAATAACCTTTTATTGAGGGAATTGAGCAAATTAATAGTGTTAAAACATATAATGAAGAATACGTATTCCAATACTTATTTTTACCTAATGCAAAATTATTAGATAGATTGGCAAAAAGTGACTAATTAGTGAATTTATTAAATGAAATTAAGATTAAGCTACCATCGGTATCGTAATTCATATGAAGTAATTAAACTAATTTTATGAAAAATAATTAACTTTTTCTTATATTTAGTTAGATTCAAATAAAATGATATCCCGACCAAATGTAGGTAAAAACATTAACTTTTACCTACGTTTAGTTTAAAATGTTTTTAGTGAGGTAAAAAGATATGATTTATAAAT
>CAZGXD010000031.1:4417-9794 GCA_964529625.1 uncultured Muribaculaceae bacterium | reverse complement strand
GATATTTACTGGAGATAAGATAATGAATATAGATAAACTTAAAGGTAAAATTAAACCAAAGGGTAAAAACGATTATAAAATATTTAATAAATTAACAAATTTCCAAGATTTGGAAGGAGAATTACATGCCATATTTATTCATTTCATTTTCTAAAAATTTAGACAAAGAACAAAATAACAATATGTCTTTAAATGAGCAGTTTAAACTTCTACAAAGGAGAATGCCGCTTGAAAGACAATCGTCTTCACTTAAAGAATTTATGGAAATATGTTTTCCTTCTGGATTTAGAAAAAAATATTACATTGCATGTCCTAATTTTAAAAGAGAAAAAGAATCTGGCAAATACGGATTTTGGTATTTAAATAATGTGGTAATTAGACCCGAACATACCCCTAAAATGGCTAGTGTGTTACCTGATAACCAAAATATAATTTTGATTGGTGATATTAGGGGAGGAGATAACCTGAAAGAATTTCAAGTTAGAGAAATCCAATTTATTGATATAAATATGTCATCACCTAGAGATATGGTAATACAAGAATCTGCTTGTTTATCGTTTGAAAAAAATGTATGGTCAATTAGGCATGTTGATTATAATGATACTTTTTTTACACCTAATAATGTTGATATGTTAATAAGTGAAAGTTTCACTGTAGATAATCCAGAAGAAGTTTTAAAAACATATGAAGAGTGGGAAAAGTATTTTAATTTTAGAGAATACTATTTAGATGAACAGGCTAAAAGAAACTTTAAGTTAGATTCGGCTGAATATGTTATGGCTTATGCAATAAATAGGCAACAATATAGAAGAAATCAATCTTTGTATGATGATTATATTTTAGATGGAGCAAAAGCATTTACTCAAACTCAAATGGTATTACTTTCAGAAAAAATCGAAAATGCCGATGAGTTTCCTTTAATAAGATTAAATATCGATAGAAATAGAAAAGAGTTTCTAGCAGCAAGAGTTGAAAAAAGAGGAAGAATGGTTAGTGAAGAAGAGCTGCAAATACATTCTCTTGCTAGAGATAATGTCTTTATATCAGAGTTTGTTCCGAAAGATAATAAGGAGTTTTCAAGAGCTTTTAATCAAGGGTATGCTCTTGGGGAACGCTTTAGAGTAGTTTCTTTTGATATAGAACCAACCGAAGAAATCCAAAGCCTTAGAATTCAATTTAATAAAGATGTTGATAACGCATTTGATAATATCGATATCAAATATGATAGATTGATTGAAAAAGAATTAAAAAAAGAATTAGAAAAATATAAAAAATCTTTAGAAAAAGAAAACGATCAAGAATATAAACTCAAAAAGGAAGAGTTAGATAACAATCTAGATTTTGTTGTTTCAGAAAATAAGGATAAAGAAATACTTAAAGAAATTGATAAGATTAAATCTAGTATTAAAGAAACTGTTACTAAAAAACTAAAACAAGACAAAGACATTAAAAAAGAAGATTTAGATAAAGTAATAAAAGAACAAATTAACGATGAATTTAATAAGATAGATATAAAATCTTTTTATATAGAAAAAAACAAAAAAACTTTAATTAATTATAAAGAAAAACTTGAAAAAGAAGCATTACAAAAAGAAAAACAATTTTCTACAAATAAAGAAAGAGAACTTAAATCTTTTTATGCAAATGACATTAGAAAAGAAAAACAAGATGCCCAGATTAATTTAAATGATAAGTTAGAAAAAGATATTAATGATACTATAGAAAATAAGACTATAAAGAGATTTTCTCTTTATTTTAGACTTGGAAGTATTGATGATAATATTAGTAGAAAAGAATTAGAAACTATTTCCAAATGTAAATATATTATTTATGATAAAAGAGCTGAGGATGCCAAAATAAAAAGGCAGAAAAGAGCTTTAGATAATTTTTATTCAGGAGAGGTTAAAAACCCCTATCTTTCAACCTACTTATTTAATCCTCAAACTTTACCAGAGATAAATATAAAAGATTTTAAAGACTGGACATGGTTTTTAGAAAATCTTAATGATAAACAAAAAGAAGCCGTTAAAAAGGCTCTTTCATCAAATAGTATATTTTTACTACAAGGTCCTCCTGGAACTGGTAAAACACAAGTTATTACTGAAATAGTAGCTCAATATGCAAAATTAGGTAGAAAAGTTTTAATATCTTCAGAAACACATAAGGCAATTGATAATGTTTTTGAAAGATTACCTAAGGTTGCTGAAATAGTACCTATAAGATTAATTCCTTCATATAGTAAGAAAAATCAGGACAACGAATACGATCCTGAGTTTTTAGTTGACAACTTTTACAAAAATATTAGTTCTAATATGAAAAAACATGTAGAAAGATATAAAAACTTCAAAAATTTAAAAGAAGATTTTTCTACACAATATAAAGAATTAGAACTTATGAGAACGAGTATTAATCGTTCACAAAAAGTTTTAGATAAAGCCAACAAAGAAATTGCTAAGTATGATTTAGAATCTAAAAAGCTTAATGATAACATTAATAAAATAAATGATGAAAAAGATTCATTACGAATGAGGTTGGATGAATTAAGAAGAACTAAAAGAGCTATTATTAATGATAATATAAATCTAGAAAATGCTGATTTAGTTTTAAGATTTGTAAATGAATATATTAAAGAGATCGAATCAATAGTGAGTGAGGATATATTTAATAATGCTGATATTAACAGTCTATTAAAAGAGATTAATTCAATTGACTTAAGTGTAGTTAAAAGAGAGTTAATGATTATTGACCCAGAATCTAGTCAAACTATTTTAAAAGTAAGACAAAATGAGATTAGAACTCAAATGATGGACTGTCATGATGAAAACATGCAAGTGTTACCTGAAAAAAAGGAATTATTTAATAAACTTCAAAAGGAATTAATTGATGTAAATAAAAAGATTAAAGAAGCTTCAACAACTAAAGAACAAGACTTTGAACTAACTAAAATATTTGAGTTGTCTTATATTGTCGAGAACATCAATGATGTGGAAGATAAATTAGTCTTAACTAAAAATAATATAATTGAAGTTAAAACTAAATATATTGATAGTATTGGTAGTGAAGAATTAACACTTGAAACTGATATATCAAAACTAGATGAAGAAATATCTGTTTTGAAGAAACAAGTTAATGATATTAGTAATAAAATATATGAAATTCAAGATCAAGAAGATGTTAAAGAAATTCAAAATAAGACTATAGAATTACAAAGAAGAGTTAATAATTTCTTTAATGATTTTGAAATATATCAACCATATCATGACTTAGATGAAGCACTTGAAATAATTAAAAATAAATGGAATGAATTAGAACATGACTTTGAGTCTAGAGAAAAAGAAAATAAGCAAAGAATTCCTATTTATGAGAAAATCTCTAATTATTTATCAAGCGAAGAAGTTATTGAGCAAGATAGAATAGAATATACTAAAGACTTATTTGAAAATGCTAATGTCTTTGGTTTAACAGCAACTAGTAATGATAGATTTACAGGTAATAATATTGATTCTTTAGGTAAATATAACCTAGGAAGATTTGATTTAAAAACAGTAGGAATTGATGTAGTTATCATTGATGAAGTGTCTAAGTCAAGTTTCGTTGACCTTTTAATTCCGATTTTATACGGTAAGATAGTAATTTTAGTGGGAGACCATAGACAATTACCTCCAATGTATGAATTTGCAAAATTAAGAGAAGATGATTTTAAAGGATTAAATGAAGAAATAATTAATAAAGACATTAATGATAAGTTTACAGAACTATATGAAGAATGTTTCTTCAAAACTTTGTTTGAAAATATGCCAGATAGTTATAAAACTATGCTCGTTCAACAATATAGAAGTCATGAACACATTATGAATGTATTTAATGTTTTCTATAATAAAGAGCTAAAATTGGGGCATTCTGGTCAAAACAATATGAAACAACATAATATCAAATTGATTTCTAATGGCAGAAATGTAATATTCCCAGAAAGACACATTTATTTTGTTGATTGTAAAGAAACTGAAACTAGAGAATCAGATTCAACCTCTATTTACAATAATGGAGAAATTAATGTTGTAGTAAATTTAGTTGATAGATTAAATAAATACTTTAAACAAAATTCAACATACGAAAAATTAAGTATTGGAATTATCACAACATATGGGGATCAAGCTAGAAGAATTAGGCAACAGCTTAAAAATCAAAAGGTTAAAACTGATGGTTTTAAAACTGATGAAGAAAAAATGATAGTGAGTACTGTTGATGATTTTCAAGGCGATGAAAGAGATATAATCATATTATCAATGGTAAGAAATCCAGAAAATCCAGAAAGGTCTAACCCTGGATTCATTTTGGCATACCAAAGAATTAATGTTGCATTATCACGAGCTAGAAAACTATTAATTATAGTTGGTAATAGGAAATATCTCGAAAATAAAGGTGTTATTGACTTACCAGATGTTCATGGGCGAAAGGGTATGGAAAGAAAGAATTATAGAGTTTATGAAGACATTATATCTGTAGTAGAAAGATATGGTAAAGTTATCGAAGATACCGATATAATCGAAGAAAGGAAGGCGAGAATAGATGGATAAATATTATTTAGAAACATCATTTCAATTTCCTTTGTTTAGAATAAGTTATGATGTAGCTTATGAGCAAGTAAGAAAACCGGATGGAGTTTCTTATATGCTTTTAGTTTTGATAAATGAGTCTCAAGACAAAAATGTAGAATTATCTGTTTTATTAAATAGATTAGGTATTCCTAATTCATTACATTTTATATTTGCTGATACAATTGTAAAACTAATTAATCAAGAAATGATTATGACTACAGATGGTACATATTTCGATAGAACCTACTTTAACCGTTACCGATTAAAAGATTTAAAATTTACACCTAAAGGTAAAAAGTTTTTCTTAAATGAATCAATAGCAACAGGTATAGTAAAAGAAGTAAAGGTTCCTGTATTTTATAATATCGCATTAAATGACTTTGAATTATATTTAGATTCCGATTTAGAACCTAGACCACTTATGAATAGTGCAATATCAGATGAATTTGTTAGCAAATTTACAATAAATAGAAATATTGATGATTATTTAAATAGTAATAAAGGAAAGAAGTTCCCTACAGGTAACTCCGGAAATGAATCCATAATAATTAAGAAAGAAGAAATCATTACTGAAATAGTTGAAATTGATTGGGTTAACTGGGTTGCTAAATATGACTGTACAATAATTCTTGATGGATACAAGTTAACCGTAAAATTTGAAAATGATAAAATTCAAAAATTTTTTGATGAAAACTATACACATCAAATTTTTAATGATTCGATCGCTTTTAAAAATAAATTCAAATTTGAATCTAATTATAGTAAGGATTTATCTATCT
>CAZGXD010000031.1:0-4317 GCA_964529625.1 uncultured Muribaculaceae bacterium | reverse complement strand
GCTTTTAAAAATAAATTCAAATTTGAATCTAATTATAGTAAGGATTTATCTATCTCAGACTTTGTTGAGGCAAAAATAGTTGATATTTTAGCTCCAAGTGATGTCAGTAACATTTTAAGACAGAAGAGTAAAATGTTTATTTCAAGCGGGAATTATATTAGCAACAATTCTTCTTATCAAATCAAAAGCAGTGAAATTACTAATAAATATAATAATGCTTGTGAGTTTATAGTGGTTGACCAAATAGATAATAATTATGCCTTTATACTAGGCGATTTTTGGTTTGAAAACGAAAACCTAGGAGCCGTGAAATTACCATTAGTTTTAAAAATTAAACTAACAAATGAAGAATTGAAGGAAGTAATAATTCCATATCTTAAGACACTTGAGTCTTATTCTGAAGAAGCATTTCTAGAATTAGTTAAAGTAACAAATGTAACCAATGATTATGACAATGCCTATAGAATTTTAGAAGGTTATTTAACAGATGATTACCAACATAATATTAATTTATTAAATGAAATAAGAACAAAAGCAATCTTAAATGCCAAGATTTCTCAAAAATATAAGGAACTTTTAGAAAAGAATTACAATGAGTTTTTAGATAGTATAGATGAAGACTCTTTAGAAACATTTTTAAAGATAACTAGTACGATACCTAAATTCTTAAATTTAAAATCAAATGATATTTTAAAGAGAACATTTGATATAATAAAAGAACCAAAAGATAAAGTTGAGATATATGAAGGTTTATTAGAAAATGGCTTTAATAAGGAAAATATATTGATATATTGTAATCCGGTTAGTCAATTGTTAGAAACTAGAGAAACCAACGAAAAGAATTTATTAAATCTCTTAAATTTTGATAATTTGATTTATAAAATGAAAGAAATTACAAAAATAAAAGACTATAATAATTATACTTTCGATGAAGATAAAACAAATGGCGAAGAATTGACTAAGACTTATAAAACAGCTGTAGGTTTAAGAAAGGAAATTGAGTTTTTCAAATCTGCTAATAAGGAATTATTTAATGATTATGACAATTACATGAAATTGTTTGGTCAACTAAATGATCACTTTAATTTACTTAAAGATGCAGTAGCTCATCCAACAAAAATTACAGAAAGCCTAATTGATAAGAAGATAAATTCAGGAGATTACTCTTTTGTAATTATCAATCTAGCTGCCTTATTAGAATATGTTTTAAAAAACACTTATAATTTAGATGGCAATCTTTATGATATGATGGTTGAAATCGAAAAGAAAAAAACATTAGACCAAAAGGTAATAGATGATTTACATGAATTTAGAAAAAATAGAAATGCTTATATTCACTCTGGAGAAGGTACAACTAATTTCACTCCAGAAGATTTAAGAAGATGGAATAGACTAATTTTCAAAGTTAAAGGAGATGGTGAAAAGTGAGTAGACAAGTAGTTATTGATTTTAGAGGGTTATCAATTAATATTCAAGCTCAATGTGAAGTCGCACTCGAATCACTTTGTAAAGTAGAAGACTTATTAAAAAAGGTTCAAGAAACATCTAGTCGCTTAAGAACAGATAAAATCATAAGATATGAAAAAGAGTTAATTAAAACTCAAAAAGAGATAAAATCAAAAATAGATGATTTTGTTAAAGACCTCGAAGAGTATAAAAAATATGGTGTTTATACTGGATATGAAGAAAGCGGAAGAGTCTTGTTAGCGAATGAACTAAGGCGAAAAGGTGACAATCTAAGTCGAGAAGTTAGTGAATTAACAGGCGAAAGGTTTGTTGTTCTAGATAAATTAATTTCTCAAGAGCTATATGAGTCGGGTTCAAGAGTCATGGAAAGACTTCATGATAAAGCTCATGGAGTGTTAAATTTAGATGAAAAGACACTAGAAGAGATTAATAAAATAGAAGATGTGGCTTTAAGAGAACTTGCCTATAATCAATATGTGAATAGTCAAAAATCTAATTTGACTTTAGAGTCAGTAATGGAAGAAGCAAAAGAACAATATAATAATATTATTGAAGAGAAAAAAGATGAAGTTATTGCTGAATATAAGAAAGAATTAAAATCAAAAGGAATTTCTAGCGAAGTTATTACTAACAATATGACAATTGATGAAGCAAGTAAGGCGCTATATCAAGCAAAAACTGATGAAAAGGTTAGACAAGAAACATTAAAAATTATTATTAAAACCTTAAGAGGAAGAGGGTTTGTTATAGATACTAAAAACAATCTTAAAATCGATAGAGAAAGTAATATTGTTAAATTAGTTGCCTTAAAAGCTTCAGGACAAAAAGCCGAGTTTGAAATACATTTAAATGGAAAATTTATGTATGATTTTGATGGTTATGAAGGGCAAGCCTGTAAAAAAGACATTGAGCCATTTATGGAAGATTTAAAAAATATTTATGATATAGAAATTCTTCACGAAGAAGTTATTCGTGAAAATCCAGATAAAATTCAAACAAAGAAGTATCAATATGTTGATACAAAGAAAGGTAGAAATTAGGAGGGGAGAATATGTCTTTACTAAATAGTTTTAATAAAATTAAAAGAAGTGCTGGAATCAAGAAATGTGTTATCATTGATGGAAATGTGGGCGATGTATATTTAGATGAGAAAAATAATATCGTTACATTGCGTGAATATCTAGAACAAATGTTTAAAGATATGGACTACAAGGATATAGTTTACTGGGATAGAGTAGAAGGTGCAACTGGAGCTATAGATAAGTTAACAGTAACTGATGATGTTGAAGTTTCTGGTGATTCTTATGAACTAGAAGATGATGAACCACAACAAACTCAAGGGTTATTTAAAGAACCAGCTGAAATCTTTAATATTGTTTATAAGAATGTAATTAACAAAAACAATAAAGCAGCTTTTATTCTTAACTGGTCAGAATACCTTTTTGGTGTAAATGGACTTTCTGAAGAAGAAAGACAAAACATTACTTTATTAGGAAAAGCATTAAAAGATAGACCAATTGATTATTTATCTCCTAATTATAACGAAAGTGTTGTCGTAATTATTCTTAATAAGTTATCAGGCTTCCCTATTTCTTTTTATCAAGGAAATCCTGAAGTAGAAATAGTTAAACTTCAAAATCCAGATAGACCAGAAAGACAAAAGATGTTAGAAAAAATCGAGTATTCTTTTGATTTAAGATTACCATCTGGTACATCATCAATTCTTGATAAAGCAAATGCTCATTATATCGATATGTTAGAAGATTTCACCAATAGAGAAATAATTCAACTTTCTAAATTATCAAGAAAAGAATCAAAGATGACATTTGATAAGCTGTTCTACTTGTTTAAATATGGTGAAAAAGATAATCCGTGGGAAAAACTTGATTATAACCGTGTTAAGAATATTAAAAAAGAATTGCAAGAAAGAGTTGTTGGTCAAGAAGAAGCTATTGAGAAAATCGAAACGACTGTCGTTAAGGCATATATGGGTTTAACTGGATTACATAAGACTTCATCTAGATCAATGCCAAAAGGAGTATTTTTCTTTGTTGGACCTACTGGGGTAGGTAAAACAGAGTTATCTAAAGCATTAGCTAAATTCTTATTTGGTGATGAGCAAGCATGTATCAGATTTGATATGTCTGAATATGCTCAAGAAAATAGTGACCAAAAGTTAATTGGAGCACCTCCTGGATATGTTGGATATGAAGAAGGCGGACAATTAACCAATGCCATTAGAGAACATCCATTTAGTGTTGTTCTATTTGATGAAATTGAAAAAGCGGCTAAACCTAACCCAAGAATTCTTGATATATTCTTACAAATATTAGAAGATGGAAGGTTAACTGATTCTAAGGGGGATACAGTATACTTTAGCGATACAATCATTGTATTTACATCTAACTTGGGCGCTAATGAAGTTCAAGCAAGCTCAGATAAAGAAACAGTTGCTAAAGAATTTATTAGAATAGTTAAAAACTACTTTGACAATGAATTAAAGAGACCAGAACTTCTTGGTCGTATTGGATATAACAATATTGTTCCATTTAACTTCATAATGGATAGAGAATTCCAATATAAGATTGCTAAATCTAAATTAAAACCAATTATTAAAGGAATTGAAGAAAAATATAATCTATACCTTGAATTTGAAAAAGAAATGGAAGTTATTGACTATATACTTAAGACTGTAGACATTATGAAAGGTGGTAGAGATATTCTTAACTCAATTAATGATAGATTACTTGACCCACTAGCAATGTTTTTATTTGATAATAAAGAAGATTTAAGAATGTTAAGAGGAAGTCGTATAATAGCCAAGGTGATTAAGAATGAGTTATCATTCGA
>CAZGXD010000030.1:0-9825 GCA_964529625.1 uncultured Muribaculaceae bacterium | reverse complement strand
ATATAAAGAAGAAGAAGTCCTTAAGCAAAGGTTTGACAAAAGCAAGGATTTATGATAAAATTTTATATTATATTTATATGAAAGAAATATATATAAATAGAAAGGATAATTATGTTTAGAACAAAATTAAAAGATAGAACTTTACCAAATTATACTAAAGGTGAAGAGATAATGAATACTATAACTCATGTATTAGGTGCTATATTAGGAATAATTGCTCTTATATTATGTGTTATAGTCTCAACGATAAATAAAGACGGATATGCTTTAGCAGGAGCAATTGTTTTTGGGATTTCAATGATACTTCTTTATACAATTTCAAGTATATACCATGGGTTAAGTCCAAAAAGGGATATAGCAAAAAAAGTATTCCAAATACTTGATCACTGTACTATATTTATTTTAATAGCTGGAACTTATACACCAATATTATTAACAAGCGTTAGAGAATATTCTCCTACTTTAGCATGGACATTATTTGGTATTATTTGGGGAGCCGCTATAATTGGTATAATATTTAATGCCATTGATTTAAAAAAGACAAAAGTAATTTCAATTATATGTTATTTATTTATGGGGTGGTCAATTATATTTATTGGTAAAGATATTATTGAAATATTTAGTAAAAACGCAATAATATTATTGTTAGTCGGTGGTATTTTATATACAATTGGAGTAATATTTTATGGTTTAGGCAAAAAAATAAAATATTGCCATGGAGTATTTCATATTTTTGTTTATGGAGGAAGTTTACTACATTTCTTATGTATTTTATTTTATATTTTATAACTACTTAAGTAGTTATAAATACAAATTAAAATAGGTAATTTTTTTGTGAAAAACCGAAACTCAAATAAGCAAAGGTTTGACAAAAGCAAGGATTTATGATAATATTTTATATTGTGTAGAGCCTTACTCTACAACCGCACAGAAAAGGTAAAACAAGATGACCTTAATGGCGAGTCTTAGAACTAAGGAGGATAAAAATGAAAGCAGTTATCGAAATAGGTGGCAAACAATATTATGTTGAAGAGGGTTCAATTTTATATGTTGAAAAATTAGACCAAATAATAGGTGGCGAAGTAATTTTTGATAAAGTGTTAATGGTAGATCAAAAGATTGGCAAACCATATTTAATCGGGTCTTCAGTTATTGGAGAAGTTCTTAAACATGGTAAACAAAAGAAAATAGTTGTTTTTAAATATAAAGCCAAGAAAAAGTATCGTCGTAAACAAGGACATCGTCAGCCATATACTAAGGTTTTAATTAAAAAGATAAAAGAATAGTAAAATGATAAGAGTAACTATTAAAAGGGAATCTCAAGCAATAAAAGAAATAACTATTAAAGGACATGCCAATTTTTCTAATTTTGGTTCTGATATCGTTTGTGCATCAGTGTCAAGCATTGTAATAACAAGCGTAAATGCTATGTTAAGAGTTAATGAAACTTGTTTAAAATATCAAGAAGAAAATGGATATCTTAATCTTAAGGTTTTAAAAGAAAATCATATAATAGAGATTTTAATTATAAATATGATTGAATTATTAAAAGAATTAGAACAAAAATATCCTAAAAATATTATAATAAGGGAGGGATAAGATGATAAAATTATTAGAATTAAATATTCAGTTATTTGCTCAGAAAAAAGGGCAAGGGTCAACTAGAAATGGCCGTGATTCAATTTCTAAAAGGTTAGGTGCTAAAGCAGCTGATGGTGAATTTGTACCTGGAGGCTCTATCTTATATCGTCAAAGAGGAACAAAAATTTATCCTGGTAAAAACGTTGGCATCGGCAGTGATGATACTGTGTATGCTAAAGTAGATGGTTATGTTAAATTTGAAAGATTAGGTAAAAATCGTAAACAAGTGAGTATTTATTTAGAAAAATAAAGATAAAATTAACAAAGGGATAGTATTTTAAAAATCTATAAGTGGTGCTTAAAAAAGCCGTAAATCTTATAGGTTTTTATTTGGTCAAGTGATATAATAATAGAAAGTGGTGATAAAAATGTTTGTTGATGAAGTAGAAATTACTGTAAAAGCAGGTGATGGTGGGAATGGTTGTCTAGCCTTTCGTCGCGAAAAATATGTTAGTATGGGAGGACCTTTTGGTGGTAATGGGGGTCGAGGTGCTAATATTGTTTTTAAAGTTGATGAAGGCTTAAATACTTTAATTGATTTAAGGAATCAAAAAGTAATCCAAGGCAAACGAGGTCGGAATGGAGAAGGCAAAGGAAGACATGGCAAAAAGGCTGAAGATATTATTGTTAGAGTTCCATTAGGAACCATTGTTATAGATAAAGCAACTAATTTAATAATTGCTGATTTAGTTAAAAAAGATGATGAAGTTATTATTGCTAATGGAGGTCGAGGGGGTCGTGGTAATATTGCCCTTGCTACAAATGCAAATCCAGCCCCTAAACTTGCTGAAAATGGTGAGCCTGGTGAGATTAGAAAAATCAAAGTGGAATTAAAATTATTAGCAGATGTTGGTTTAGTTGGAATGCCTAGTGTTGGAAAATCAACGATAATTTCTAAGGTTTCTAAAGCCAAATCAAAAATTGCTTCTTATCATTTTACGACTTTATCACCTATTTTAGGGGTTGTTAAAACAATTGATAATCGTTCTTTTGTAATGGCTGATTTACCAGGGTTAATTAAAGGAGCTTCGCTTGGTGAGGGACTTGGAGATCAATTTTTAAAACATATTGAAAGAACTAAAATTATAGTTCATGTTATTGATATAAGTGGGATTGAAGGTCGTGATCCTTATGAAGATTATATTATGATTAATAAAGAACTTGAAAACTTTAATCCTAAAATTTTAGAAAAGCCCCAAATTATTGTGGCTAATAAAATGGATATTCAAGGGGCAGCACTTAAATTAGAAAAGTTTAGGGAAAAAATAAAAATTCCAGTTTATCCAATTTCTGCCATTAACAACGAAGGCTTAGATAAAGCATTAGTTGAAATTGCAAATATGGTAGATAGGATAAAAAGTAATCCTTTATATGAAAAAGAAAAATTTGAAAGTCATGTCTTATATGAATTTAAAGAAAAGAAACCATTTACGATTATTAAAGAAACTGATGCTTGGGTAATTAAAGGCGAAGAACTTGAAAAGTTAGTTCGGATGACACGTTTTAATAGTGAAGAGGCTATATTAAGATTTTCTCATCAACTGCGTCGTTTAGGAATTGATGATAAATTAAGGGAATTAGGGGCTAAAGATGGGGATTCAATTAAAATTCTCGATCTTGAATTTGAATATCGATTATAAGAATTGACCTTTTTTTTAAAAATGCTATAATAAATGGCATTAAAGAGGGATATTATGTTAAAAAGATATTATGAAAATGAAGATATTATTAAATTAAAACCAATTATTAGAAGTGAGGAAGAGGCGACCGAACTTTCTGAAAAATTAAAAATTTCACTCTACAGTGCTAAAAGAGATATTGAATGGTTTTGTATTAATGGTGAATATTATCGGTTTAAGTTTTTTGATTCTTTTTATCCAATTTTAAATGAATTGGTCGGCCCTAAAATAGCTAAAACAATAAATTTAAAGACAGTAGAAAACATTCCAGCCGTTTTAGAGTATAACCCAAAATTAAAATTTTATGGGATACTATCTAAAAATTTCATGAAACCTGATTGCTCATATGTAACGATGTATCAATTAGGATTTAAACATGGGAAACAACCAACTTATAAAAATTTTGATAAATTTAAAAAGTTTTGTCATCCTAATGATTATTATGAAAATGTAAAATCCATTTTTAAGATGACTTGTCTTGATTATATAATGGAACAAGTTGATCGCGTCGGTTGTAATTTTTTGTTTGAAAAAAGAAATGAAAGTCTTTCTTTTGCCCCTTTATTTGATTATGCTGAGGCCTATGGTTATGCTAAGAAAGGATGTTCTTTCAATAAAAAAGAAAATCCTTATTTAGAATTTTCAGTTGGTAATGTTTTTGTTACACCAACTTTAGGGGAATTTCAATTTAAAAGATTACTAAAAAAGGAACCTCAATTTAATGATACGATAAATACTTTATCTAGAATCGATCTGATTAAAATTTTAAAAGAAATAAGAATGGAAACTAAGTTAAAAATAACTGAACACTATTTTGAGCATTATGATAGTATGACTAAAGAAAAACAAAAAAGGTTATAAGTTGTTGAAAAAATCATTTACTTTTAAATTATTAGTTGTTCCTAATGGTAATTCATAAGTATAATAAACTTTTCTTTTGGGAAAAATTATTTTCCATGGTTTTAAACTAGGAAAAAGATATAATATTTGATGATTAATATCAGTCATAATAACATCAATTGGTTGAAACATAAAAAAGGTATGAATGGAGTTGCACTTTGGAAAACAAATCCCAAAATCAATTTTTTTTCTTGTAAACATAAAGCCAATTAACCTATTTTTAAAATTTTTATAATATTTAATAGTCATCCTATCACCATCATAAATATAACATATTAAAAATGGTTTGACAAACTAATAAAAAAAAGATAAAATTATAATAGATGATGATTTGGAGGGACATATGGTTAAAATGAATAATAAAGGGCAGGCATTAATAGAATATTTATTAATTATTGGCATAATTAGTGTGGTTGTGGTTGGAATAGTTAAATTATTGGGTGGCTATTTACAAGATTCAATTACAAAAACAGCTTGTTCCTTAGTTAATAAGGTTTATGTAGAGGGGGATAAACCTGGAGAAGGGCAATGTGTTGATCCATAAAAATGATATTAATCATTTTTTTTTGATGTTAAAAAATGAAACAAGATTTGATATTGTTTATTTATGATAAATTTGATATAATTTTATTATGATAGGGGTGTGAAGAAATGAACAATAAAGGTCAAGCATTAGTTGAATTTGTTATGATAATCCCCATCTTTTTATTCTTAGTTTTAGGAATGATTGATTTTGGTAATATTCTTTATCAAAAATATCATTTAGAAAATGATTTAGATGTTATAGTAGAATTATATAAAGAAAATAAGCAACCAGAAATTGATAATTATCTTCTTTTAAATAATATTAATCTTGATTATGGACAAGAAAATGAGTTTAAAATTATTGAATTATCTAAAAGAGTCGTTATTAACACTCCTGGTTTAAATTTAATTTTAAAGGAGCCTTATTATGTAATTACCAAGAGGTATTTATATGAATAGAAAAGGCCAAACTTTAGTTGTTTTTGTTTTATTATTACCATTGTTGATTCTTTGTATAACTTTTGTCATTAATAGTGGAAATAATTATCTAAGAAAAAGACAACTAATTAATAATGTAAAAGAAGCGATTCGTTATCGCTTTGAATTAGAAGCGTCAGAAGAAATAATTTATGAACAAGTATTAAATTATCTTAATAAAAATATTGATAATGTTGATTCAATAGCTATTAATATTAATGAAAATTATATTAAAATAACAGTTTCAATTAAGGTCGAGCCATTGTTACCAATGATAATAAAAACAGATATTGATGTAATAACAGTTGCTTATCAAGGATATATAAGTAATGACCAATTAATTATAGAAAAAGAATAGAGGGATAAGATGGCCATTCACAAGGCAAAAATAGTTACGATAACTTCTGTAAAAGGAGGAACGGGGAAAACAACGACTGCCCTTAATTTAGCAGGTATTTTTAGTTTATTAGAAAAAAGAGTTTTGATTATTGATTTAGATTTATATGCTGGAGCCGTTGCTACATCTCTTAATGTTTCTAACGAAAATGATCTTTATAAATTAATTGATGATTTAAATAATAATCGGTTTTTAAAAATAGAAGATTATCTTTCTAAATATAATGAATTTATTGATATTCTCCCAGCTCCAAAGGATCCAAGATTTGCCAATAAAATTAATAGTAAATACTTAAATATTGTTTTTAATCAAGCGAGTCCAAAATATGATGTGATACTAATTGATACTAATCATTTATTAAGTGAAATTAATTTAGTCGCATTAGATGCTAGTGATGAAATTATTTATATTCTTTCAAATGATCCAATTGATTTAAAAAATATGAAATCAATGGTTTCTATTTTTCAAGATATGGATAAAACAAATTATAAAGTAATTTTAAATAATTCAAAAGATAAACTTCGTAATTATTTTAATAAACATGATATTAAAAATATTATAAAAAAGAATGTTGATTATATCATTCCAATTGATTTTTATATTAAAAATTTTGATAAGTATATTTTAGATGGTGAGATTTTAACTTTAAATAAAAGAATTAGAGCGACTAATAAAAAAACTATTAAAATCTTTGAATTAATCGTTAATTCATTATTGGAAGTAAATAAGGGGGAATAAGATGAAAAAATTAGTTGATGAATTTAATTTAAAAATTGATAAAAGGACTCATACTTATCTTCCTGATTATCAAGCTTTTAAAAATAAGGAATTACTAGATAAATTAAGAACAAAAATTATTCAAAATTTGATTGATAATAATACTCAACAAGTTACTTTTGATAATTTTGTTAAACTAGAAATTGATCGAACTTTAGAAGGATATGATTTAACTAATCTTGAAAGAAGTTATATTTATAATTTAATTGAAAACGAAATTAGTGCCTATGGACCCATTACAGAATTATTAAAAGATGATTTAATTACTGAAATAATGGTTAATAAATCAGACGAAATATATATTGAATTAAATGGACGAGTCGTTAAGGATGATAGTATTTCTTTTATTAATGATGACCATATTATTAGAACGATTCAACGAATGATTCAACCTTTAGGGCGAACAATAGATATATCTAATCCGATGGTTGATGCTAGGTTAGCAGATGGTTCAAGATTAAATGCGGTTATTCCACCATTATCATTAAAAGGACCAGTTTTAACAATTCGTAAATTTAAAGATGATTTGGAAACAATTGATGATTTTTTAAGAAGTGGAACTCTTACTCCATATATGGCTCGCTTTTTAGATGCCTGTGTTCAAGCAAAATTAAATATTATTATTTGTGGGGGGACTGGAAGCGGGAAAACAACTTTACTTAATGTTTTATCTTCTTTTATTGGAAATGATGAAAGAATAATTACGATTGAAGATGCGGCTGAACTTCGTTTAAAACAAAACCATGTTATTTCGTTAGAAACAAGATTAGTTAATTATGAAGGTGAAGGAGAAATAACAATTCGTGATTTGGTTATTAATTCTTTGCGAATGAGACCTGATCGAATCATTGTTGGTGAAGTTCGGGGTAAAGAAGCTTTTGATATGTTGCAAGCAATGAATACTGGTCATAATGGAAGTTTAACAACTATGCATGCTAATTCACCTTCTGATGCTTTAAATCGACTGGAAACTATGATTTTAATGGCTGGAATGGAGATTCCTATTTTAGCGATTCGTGAATATATAGAAAAAGCAATTGATATTGTTATTCAAGTTGAAAGATTAAGTGATGGTAGAAGAAAAGTAGTTAGCATTTGTGAGACAATCGGGCATAAGGATGATTTTATTAAATTAAAAGAAATATTTGGCTTTAAACAAACAGGAGTTTTAGAAAGTGAAGAAGTAATTGGAGAATTCGTGCTACATGATTATATCCCAAAAGTTTATAAAAGAATAAAAGCATGTGGGATTGATAGTTTGAAAGATATTTTTGAGGTGGAAAATGGTTGAAGAAGAAACAATTTTTGATCTTTTTGAGCAAATTACTCCAACTAATAAATCCCTTTCTATTACTATTACTCCTAATCAAGGGGTCATAAAATATGAGTATAATATAATCCAACAAGAAGAAATTGAATCCAAGGTGATTAATCATTCATTACCTGAAACAATCGTGTTAGAAAAAACTGGAAATTACCAAATTGAAGTTATTACTTATGATCGTTTTAATAATGAAACTAGATATAATAGTGGAACCTACATTATTGATAAAGAGAAACCTAGTCTTATTTTAAAGAAAACTTCACTTGATGTAATCCTTAATCAAGAATTAGATGTTTTAGATTTTGTCTCTGTTTATGATAATCAAGATGGTGATTTATTAGAAAAAGTAATTACTAATTATGATGAGTTAAATCTGAGTGAAATTGGAAATCAAACTTTAATTTATTCAGTTACTGATCAGGCTGGGAATCAAGCCTTTGCTAATTTAGAAATAAATATTTATAAACCACAATGGAGTAGTGCGATTGGAACCCAAAATTTTATTATTTGGATATTAGGTTTAATTTTAATCTTTTTAATTCGTTATCAACGAATTCTTAAACGTGAAAAAAGATTAACTAAATATAGTATTAATCCTTTAGTTGATAATAGTTTATCACTTGGTGATTGGTTAATATTATATTATAAAAAAATTATTGATAAAATTGGATTTGTTTTAAATAAATCAGTTTTTATTACTAACTATAGTAATCGTTATGATAAATATATTAATGTAATTAATAATACTTATTTTACTGGTTTAGATTATGTTAGTGAAAAGTTTTTAATTTCATTTCTATTTGGATTAATGGCTTTTTTGTCAAAATTAGTTCATTATGAATTAATTAGTTTTTATGAGATGATTATTCCTTTAATTTTTGGGTTCTTTTTACCTGATATTATTTATATTTTTAAAAATAGGAAATATCGTAATCGTTTAGAAAATGATTTTTTACAAGCCATTACAATTATGAATAATGCTTTTAAATCAGGTTGTAGTATTGTTCAAGCAATTGAATTAGTAATTAAGGAATTAGATGGACCAATTGCTAAAGAATTTAGTAAAATGGCAATGGAAATTAATTTTGGATTATCAATTGATGTTGTTTTTAAACGATTTGCTAATCGAATAAAATTAGAAGAAGCTCGTTATTTAACTGCGACTTTAACTATTTTAACGAAAACAGGGGGCAATATAATTAAAGTGTTTTCATCAATTGAAAAAACCTTGTTTAATAAAAAAGCCCTGAAATTAGAATTAAAAGCCCTGACGGGGAGTTCAAAAATGATTGTTACTATCTTAACCCTGTTTCCACTTTTTTTTGTACTAATTGTTAATTTAATTAATCCTAGTTATTTTATTCCTTTATATACAACAAGTATTGGAAAAATTATAATATTAATAATGCTAATTATTTATAGTGCGTATATTTATGTTATTCAAAAATTTATAAGAGTAAGGTTGTGAAAGAATGAATAAGAAGAAAAATAAAATAGCAGTAATTAGAAAAATATATCGTGATAAAGATATTCATGCAATTCAACAAAAGTTAGATATGTTAGGAGAACATAGAATTAATGATGCAATAAAATATATGAATATTCGTTTATTAAGTAGTATTTTATTATTTGTGTTTATTCTTTTCTTTTTTAAAACAGGTTATATTTATGCTCCGATTGCATTAGTTATTTTTTATTTTTCTTATGATTATCTTTTTCTTGATAAATATTTAAAAAAAAGAATTAGTTTATTTGATCAAGAAGCCCTGCCTTTTTTTGAAATTTTAACTCTTACTTTAGAATCGGGTAGGAATCTAGAACAGGCTTTAGAAATAACATGTTTTAATGTTGATTCTAATCTTTCAAATGAATTTAAACAAGCCCTATTAGAAATAAAATTTGGTAAATCTTTATTAGAGGCTTTAGATAGTATGAAAAAAAGGATTCCATCAGAAACAGTTAATAATATTGTTTTAAATATTACTCAAACTAATGCTTTAGGAAGTAGTATTTTAGAAACACTATATAATCAAATAGAATTTTTAAGAGAAAAACAGGTTCTTGAAATAAGGGAAAAGATAAATAAAATTCCTAATAAAATTAGT
>CAZGXD010000029.1:0-9931 GCA_964529625.1 uncultured Muribaculaceae bacterium | reverse complement strand
TATATATAATTAAAATATGATAAAATATAAACAAGAAGTGATAGGATGGTTATTTTAGTAAAAGGAATAGTTAATAAAAAGCTTTTAAGAGGAACCTTAGCCTTTCATAAAGATAGTTGTTGCTCGGCAAGGGCTAGATAAGTTAGGGGGATTTTTCTCCCTATTTATTTTAATTGAGACAGAAAGAATTAATATGTAAATTTAATGAATTAATGAAATTAAATAAAGAGATATTATTAATTAAATATGGTGATATAGATGCTAGTAGTTAATAATTTAGCAATAAAATTGCTTGAAAATAATAGGGAATTAATTGCTGATTTGTCTTTTACAGTTCAGTTAGGGGATAAAATAGCTATTATTGGAGAAGAAGGAAATGGCAAAAGTACATTACTAAAAGCAATTTATAATTCGGAACTGATATCAAATTATGCCCAGATGACTGGGACGATAGCATCATTAGATTATAAAAAGGGATATTTATCTCAAACTTTAGATGAAAAAGATAAAAATAAAACTATTGAAGAATATATACTGGTAGATGAAACTGGTCAAGTAGATTATAATCTTTATCAATCAATTTACTCTAATCAGATTCCTTTTTCGGATTTTAATCTTGATTTTGATATTATATCATCCAGTAGGACACTGCAAACACTTTCAGGTGGTGAAAGGATAAAGTTAGGGTTAATAAAATTAATTTTACAAGAGCCAGACTTAATTTTGTTAGATGAGCCGACAAATGATTTAGATTTAACGAGTTTAGCATTTTTAGGAAAATTTATTATAAATACTAAAAAACCAATAATTTATATCTCCCATGATGAAACATTGTTGGAGAAAACAGCCAATAAAATTATTCATTTAGAACAAAGAAAAAGAAAAATGGAAGCAGTTTCGAATGTGTTTAATTATTCCTATAATGAGTATGTTGAACAGAGATTAGGAATGATTAGGAAAGAAACCCAAATAGCAAAAATGCAGAGAAAAAAATATCAAGTTCAAAAGGAAATATTAAATGAACAATATAATAAAGTTCATCATGAACTTAAAACAATTACAAGGGCTGATCCAGCTGGAGCAAGATTATTAAAAAAGAAAATGAAAAGTATAAAAAGTTATGAAAAAAGATTCGAAAAGGAAAAAGAAGAATTTTTAACTGTTCCAGATGTTGAAGAAGCTTTAAAATTTAATTTTGATAATGATATATATGTGCCTTCCAACAAAGAAATATTAAAATTAGATTTAAAAGAATTAATAATTAACAATACCCTTCTTTCCGAAAAAATAAAATTAAATGTTATAGGGCCAGAACATGTTGTTATAATTGGAGATAATGGAGTCGGGAAATCAACCTTGATTAAATATATATATGATGAACTCAAGGAAAGAAATGATATAAAGGTAGAATATATGCCCCAGTTATATTCTGAATTTCTAGATCATGAAATGATTGCTTATAAGTTTGTTTCAAATTCATTATCCGATGAAGATATTTCAAAGGCTAGGACAATAATGGGGTGTATGAAGTTTACTGCTGATGAAATGACAAGTAAAATAAAACATTTAAGTGGTGGTCAAAAAGCAAAACTTTTCTTAATAAAAATTATTTTAAAAAGTCCAGATGTGTTGATTTTAGATGAACCAACTAGAAATTTAAGTCCTTTATCAAATCCAGTAATTAGAGATGTTTTAGCAAACTATAAGGGTGCTATAATAAGTATATCTCATGATAGAAAATATATAAATGAAGTATGTGATAAAGTATATTTGTTAACTAATCATGGATTAGAATTAATTGATTTTTCATTAATGGATAATTATTTTAATAATAAAGAAAAAGGTGAATGAACTTTTAATCTTTTATATGTTTAAGCAATTAAAACAAATATCTTGAATTTAGCATAAGAAAAGCCCGATCTTTTATAGATGGGGCTGTGCTTTTTCCTTATTCAATTATAATTTTTCTAGTATGAGTTTTATTATAATCTTTATATTTAACTTTATAAATAATTAGATATGTATTAGGAGTAGAAGTATCTATTTTATCAACTGTTATTTCAGTTTCTTTTTCTATTATATTCATATCGATTGTAGCCATATGAGTTACATTTTCCATATCATCAAAAACATTAATACTAGGTTCAATTTCCTCATAAATATCACCAATCAAAAGTTTAATCTCATTTTTTCCATTTAATTCAGAAGTAATTAATATTTTTGGTTTATTATCGTGAACAAAAGTAGCTTCAATTCCTGAACTTAGATTATCCTTAAAAATAGAATAAGACGATTTAACAACAATAGTTGTTTTTCCGTTAATTAATGGAGTAGTAAAATAATTGTTTTTAGTGAAACCTAGTAGTTCTAGTTTGTCATCTTTTTTTAGATAAACGTTATATCCAATGTCACCAATATTTTGTTCATTGTAAGCAAGGCGCTGATTTAAATATGTAATTTGGCTATTCTCATTAAAAAACATTTTTTTAGAGAATCTAGTTAATTCATCTTTATTAATTGCATTAGGTGTTTTTATTGGATTCCAAGATATTTCTAAGTTATTATCATTATCTGTAAGTTCTAAATTACTTGGGTTTTCTAATTGATCATATCTTTTTGAGATTTCGGTTGGTTCAGTTCCTTTTTTAAATAATTCGGTAATTATCATATTATCAGGTGTAAATTCACTTGGTAACATAGCTGGAACTGTTTCTTTTTCAATTGCGACACTTAAAACATCATCTGGTTTAGTAAAACTTTTATTTTCTTTAAAGATCCCTTTAGCAACCGTTTGAAATAATTTCCTAAATTCAGGGCTACCAAATTTATTATAATAATCCCTATGGTTAATTTCGTAACCATACCACTGGGCAATAGCATAATCTGGGGTATAGGCAGCTATCCATAAATCGTTAATAGCATTGCTAGGCCAACCATATTTTTGGATGATATCACTTGGGTAATTACTAGTTCCTGTTTTAGCACAATAATTAACTCCATTAATATTCCAATTGCCTGATAAACCCCAACGAGCAGCATCTAATAAAACACTACTAATCATATAAGCCGTTGAAGGACTCATTACTTTTTCTTTTTTTATTTTATATTCAAAAACCTCATTTGTGTCTTTAAAAACAATTTTTTTAACCGAATGTGGCTTAATATAATATCCACCATTTGCAAAAGAAGCATAAGCCGCTGCAACACTAGTTGGGGATTCACCTGTATATCCACCTAAAGCATGGGATTCATGAATAAGATTATTTTCTATTTCGGGGTGCAAACCAAGTGAGGTAACGAATTTTGTAATGTTTTTATTATTAACACTTTGAAATGCTTTTAAGGCTGGAATATTTCTTGATACTCGTAAAGCATGTCTTAAAGTAACCAAACCTTCATATTTTAAATCCCAGTTGTAAATTTTAGTTCCAGTTGTATAACCATGTGGTTCATCAGTAAAAGGAAAATAAGTTGACCAATTATTATATTCGATTCCAGGTCCATAATCATAAAGGGGTTTAGCCGATGAACCAATATGTCGTTTAGAATCAATTGCTAAATTAAACCCTTTTAGATTATTTTTATGCCTTCCGGCACTAATGGCAATGATTTCACCAGTATTAACATTTATAACAGAAATACCAGCATCAACCATATCGTTTTCCCAAGTAAATGATTCGCCACTTAAAATTTTATTAATATGATCTTGTTTTTCTATTTCAAAAGTTGTATAGATATCCATTGGAGTTTCAAAAGGATCAAGATTATGTGTTTTCAAAATTTCATCGGTAACGGTATTAATTATTCCTACATAGTTTCCATTATCCATATGATTTTGTTCAACTAACAAATCTGTAGTAGTTATTTTCTTTGCCGTTTCATATTCTAGGGAATTGATATAACCATGTCTTTTCATTAGTGATAATACTACTTTTCGACGTGCTTCAGCTTTTTCTGGATATAAATAAGGATCATAAGCACTTGGGGCTTGAAATAGTCCTGCAATAAGGGCAGCCTCTGGTAAAGATAAATCTTTGGCATTTTTATTAAAATATAATTGTGAGGCTTGTTCTACACCATGGACACCACCATAATTTAGACCACCTAAGTAATTTGAATTAGCATAAAATTCTAGGATTTCGAATTTGGTATATTTTTTTTCTATTTTAAAGATTGAAAGATAAATATCAGTAAATTTTCGAAGAATACCCTCAATACCTTTATCTTTAGTTGAAGTAAAATGCTTTTTTACAATTTGCATTGTTAGGGTAGAAGCTCCACCTGCATTTTTTCCTAAGGCCTGCCCAAATGATGCTTTTAGAAAACGGGGAAGATCAAAACCATTATGTTGAAAAAAGCGTGAATCTTCAGTTGCAATAATGGCATTTATTAAAACTTCTGACATTTCTTCGTGAGTTATTTTTTCACGGATTTCTTTTCCTATTTTGGTAATCACTTGCCCATTACTATCATAAAGAATAGTTGCTTCCTTTTTATATAATTTTTCAGGCTCAAAAGTTGGAGCATTTTTAATAATTATAAAAGCAAAAATAATCATTCCTAAAATAATAATAATTGTTAAAGTAAAAAAGGCAATTAAGATATATTTTGGAATTGATTTTTTGGTTTTTTTCTTTCTTTTATTAGTAGTTCTTTTTTTCTTTCTTTTATTTTTTAAAATCGTTGGTACAAATAAAACAATATTTAAAGTTCCAATAATTAATAATGATAACCAAAAATTAAAAGCTATTCCCCCAATTATTAGGGCAATAATACTAATCATAAAAACAAAAATATTCTCCTTTTTTTCTGAATTACTTGTTTTTCTTTTTTTCTTCATTTTCCTTGCCTCCGTTAAAATAAATTTTATCAATTATTTTTAAATAATCTAATCTAGGATTATATTTAATTTTTAAAACAAAACCTTTATCTTTAAAATAAGAATAAGGGATAGACTTTCTTGTTGTAGTGTTTATAAAATTAATAAACTCTTTCCCATCTAAATAAAAGGTTTCATTATAACTTGTAAATCTAATAATGAGAAAACCAATTCCCCCATGTTCGATAATTTTTTTGAGATGCTCGATTTGATGGCTATGAATGTTTTTCAAAGGAAAACAACTTTTGTTTTTAGTTTCTTTAACTTCAAAATCAATATATTTTCCTTGATAGATACCATTATAATCAGTTGTTGATGGCTTTTGAAAAGTGGCTTCCTTTATTTTGATTTTTTTAGGGGAAAGATAATCGACCTTTTTTATTGTAATAGGGGTTGGCTTTTTATGAATAATAGCAATATTATTAATTAAATAATAATTATTTGTTTCATTTAGGTCGGCTTCTAAAACCATTCCTCGATTGCTATAATTTATTTGGTTTGATGAGTTTTTTTTAATTTTATAAGGGTAATTCATTATATCACCACTTTAATTATACTACATAAAATTAAAATATACTATAATTTAACTAATACAATTTAAGTAAAAAATATGTTCTAGTTTTGTCGAAGTTAATGTTTTAGTTTATTTTATATGGTAACTTATAATAAAAGAGGCGATATATTTGGGTAATCATTTCGAGCTTGAACAGCTTTTTAATCAAATAATAGGGGATATAAAAAAAATAAAGTTTTTTACTTATTTTGTTAAGAAAAGTAAGTAATTGTTTTATTGCTAATTTACCTTAGATTTGCTATAATATTAAGTAGTAAATGGAGGCTTTATTGTGAATTTAAATCAAATGAATAAAAGATTAATTATAGTAGTAAGTGTCTTTATTGTGCTTTTTATAATTTTTATGATAATTATATCAAATCTTACTAAAGATAGAACTATGGATTTTCCTGAAATTGAGCAACGTTTAGTCCAGGGGGCTGAAAAATATTATGAAAAAAACCCTGAAATATTACCAAAAGAAAATGGGGATAAAACTACTGTTAGTATTAATACGCTAGAAGATGGGAAATATATTCCAAGATTATCAAGTATGGTTAAAGGTAATATTATTTGTAATGCTGAAGTTCGTGTTTCTAATAATAATGGTTATTATCTTTATGTTCCATATTTAAATTGTGGAAATGAATATGTGACAAAAGAATTATATAAAATAGTGATTGATCCTGAAAATATAGTAACAGATGATGATGGTTTATATAAAATAAATGATGAATATGTTTTTAGAGGAAATCCTAAAAATAATTTCATTCAATTTGCTGGGAAGATGTGGCAAATTATTAAAGTTGATAAAGATAATCATATTAAAATCATTGAAGATACCACCAAAATCTCAAATGTATGGGATAATCGTTATAATATAGATAAAAAATCTAATTTTGGAATTAATGATTTTTTTAAAAGTGAACTTGAAAACAAGTTATTAAACTTGTTTAATGAAATGATAGATGAAGAAGATCGTCGTTTTGTTATTTCTAAATCTTTTTGTGTTGGAAGTCGCGGGGTAACTGAAACTGATAAAATTGGTCAAGTTGAATGTTCAGTATTATCAAATCCGATGCCACTTGGTTTAATTTCAACCAATGAATTTTTAATTATTAGTTTGGATAATAATTGCAAAGAAACCACTAGTCCATCATGTCAAAATTATAATTATTTAGCACAAGCAAGTTTTTCTTGGTGGACATTAACTCCTTTAGTTGAAAATACTTATCAGGCTTATTTTATTAATGGAGATACTATAACAGAAACTAATTGTAGAAACCTTAGAAGACTTAGAAGTGTACTATATTTAAGCGATGATGTCGTATCAAGTGGTGGAACGGGAACACATTTAGATCCATATATTATTAAGTAAGAAAAGTTTAATAATTGAAATGCGATTGACTAAGAATTAAAAAGTTGATAAAATTATATTAAGAGATAAGAGGTGGGCTTATGTTTCAAGATCGGATATTATTAACAGTTAAAGATATTCTTGATAAGGAATTTAAAATTGATACAAGGGGGTTTAGACCTCAAGAAGTTGATAAATTTTTAGATGTAATAATTCGTGATTATGAAGAGTTTATAAAGATTATTCAAGAAATTGAAGGCGATAACAAGGAACTTATTGAAGATAATATTAGATTAAAACAAGAAATAAGAGCTTTAAAGATGAAATTAGATGTTGTAAAAGAAACGCCATCAGTAGAGATTAATAATGCTGATTTATTACGAAGGCTTTCAAATTTAGAAAAAATAATTTATGGTCGAGATGAATAATATTTTGACAAACGCTGCATTTTTAAATAATGTAGAGGAAAGTCCATGCTCGCACTACCTGAAATGGTAGTAGTGTTCGTGCATAAGGAAAAAATAACTTATGGTAGATTTTATCTAACGGCACCGATTAACCTAAGTTTTTAAATATGGTTATAGGTGTAAAGTGCCACAGAGACGATAAGTTTAGAAATAAACTTGTGAAACGGGTAAACCCCACGAGCGAGAAACCCAAATTTTGGTAGGGGAGCCTAATAAAGAGGAATAACAACTCTTTATGGGATTGAGAAATCAATAGATAGATGTTTGTCGCCTAGAAATAGGAACAGAACATGGCTTATAAAATATTATTTTATTGACAAGGGTGGTAAATATGAAGGAAATTGGAGAGAAGTTAAAAGAAGAACGCTTAAGTATTGGTGTTTCAATTGAAGAAGTAGCTGATGATTTAAAGATGCGTCCGATTCAAATTGAAAATATAGAAGCTGGTAATATAAAGGGTTTTCAAGATATTTTTTATTTGAAATATTTTATTAGAGATTATTCAAAATATCTGGGTTTAAATTATGAAGAGATGGTGGACGAATTTAACGAATTTTTATTTGATTATACTTCCAAAATATCTTTAGATGATATTAAGGAAGCAACTAAGAAAAAAAATAAAGAAGAAACCAAAAAAATCATTTCTCCATATACCATTATGCGACGCCCAAAAACAAAGATTATACCAATAATAATATATATTATTATTTTTATTATAATAATAATTGGATTGTATATATATTTGAAAAAGGAGCCTGATGAGTTTAATCAAAATAGTATTGTTATGAATGTTGTTAGTAGGGAGGAAATATTATGAACTTACCAAATAAATTAACCATTTTAAGAATCCTTTTAGCCCTTTTAATTATTGCTATTTTAATAATACCATTTGAATCAGCTGGAATCCAAATGACTAAGTTATTTGTTAATGAAGCGATTGTGGTTGATACTAAATATATTATAGCGGGGATTTTATTTATAATTGCTTCAATTACTGATTTTTTAGATGGCTATATTGCTAGGAAACATAATTTAATCACTAATTTTGGAAAAATGATTGATTCAATTGCTGATAAAATATTAGTGAATTCAGTTTTAATTATTCTAGCATCAACTGGATTTATTCATCCTATTATTCCAGTAATTATTGTTATTAGAGATATAGTCGTTAATTCAATAAAAATGGTGGCAGGAAGTCATGGGTCAGTGGTGGCTGCTATTTGGATGGGTAAAGTAAAAGCGGCTTGTTTAATGATTGGAATTTCACTTACCTTATTTTATAATTTACCGTTTGAATTATGGAATTTAAGAGTCTCTGATTTTCTGCTTTTAATTGCTACAGTATTATCAATCATATCAGCTGTTCAATATTATAATTTAAATAAACAATATATTTTTTCAGAAGTTAAATAAAAGATATAATAATAAGTTAAAATTCTTAAATAGTATTAAGAATTTTTATTTTTTGTTAATATTCATTAACAAATTCATCCAAACGAATGTTCGTTTTTGGTCTTGACAATGATAAAATTATAGTTTAAAATAAAAGATGTTAGGAGGAAATGTAAAAATGTCAAAAACAACAAACGATAAAACTTTAAATCAAGTTTTACAAGAAATTGAGAAACAATTTGGTAAAGGTTCAGTAATGAAATTAGGAAATAATATTCAGCAAGAAATAGATGTTATATCTAGTGGGTCATTATCACTTGATATTGCCCTTGGAATAGGTGGATATCCAAAGGGAAGAATTGTTGAAATATATGGGCCTGAATCAAGTGGGAAAACCACTTTTGCTCTTCATGCTATTGCTGAGGCTCAGAAAGTAGGGGGAACAGTTGCTTTTATAGATGCCGAGCATTCATTAGATCCTCAATATGCTTCAAAATTAGGCGTTAATATTAATGATTTATTATTATCTCAACCTGATAATGGGGAACAAGCATTAGAAATATGTGAAGCATTAGTTCGAAGTGGAGCCATAAGTACAATTGTTATTGATTCAGTAGCGGCTTTGGTACCAAAGGCTGAAATAGAAGGGGAAATGGGAGATTCTCATATGGGACTTCAAGCGAGACTAATGAGTCAAGCGTTACGTAAATTATCAGGAGTTATTAATAAAACTAATACAACGGCTATATTTATAAATCAACTTCGTGAAAAGGTAGGAATTGTATTTGGTAATCCAGAAGTTACGCCTGGGGGAAGGGCTTTAAAATTTTATTCATCAATTCGTTTAGAAATTAGAAGGGCTGAACAGATTAAAATGGGTAATGATATTATTGGAAATAAAACTAATTTAAAAGTAGTAAAAAACAAAATGGCACCCCCTTTTAAATCTTGCTCAGTAGATATTATGTATGGAACAGGTGTTTCAATCCTTGGCGAAATTGTAGACTTAGCAAGTGAAGCGAATATTATTGAAAAAAGTGGGGCTTGGTATTCATATAAAGGCGAAAAACTTGGTCAAGGAAAGGAAAATGTTAAAGAACTTTTAAAAAATAATGTAAAATTAAAAAATGAACTTGAAACCAAAGTTCGAGAACATTATAATATTCTATCCAAAAAATCATCGCCTGAAAAGGAACCAAAAAATAAATAAATAAGATAATAACATCTTGTTTTTTATTTAACTTTATTTTCTCAATTTTATATTTTTCTTGACTTATGGTCTC
>CAZGXD010000028.1:0-10428 GCA_964529625.1 uncultured Muribaculaceae bacterium | reverse complement strand
TAAAGCTTCAGTTTCACTACTAACTACTATATATTCAAAATCTATTATTTCACTTACTAATTTTTCAGTTTTTCCAGTTTGTTTACCATTAAAATAAGAACTAAGTCTTTTTTTTAAATTCTTAGCTTTCCCAATATAAATAATATTATTAGTTTCATTTTTCATTAAATAACAACCTGGTTTTTCAGGAGTTAAATAAAGTTTTTCTTTTATCATTTTTACCCCGATCTTTTTTTATATTTATTATAGGCAATCATACTAGAAATAGCCAAGATAAACTCAGTTATACAAATTACATAAGATTTAATAATAAAACCATATAATAACCACATTAAAGAAACAAAAACCATTCCTAGTCTAACTTCATTAGCATCTTCTTTAAATAATAAGTACATTGTAAAAATGGCTGTTATAACTGGGATTAATGATAATATATTAGTTCCAGTTATTATTCCAACCAATAAAAATAAGAAAGTAAAAATAAAACTATGTTTTTTTAATTCCTTTTTACTTTTATCATTTTTTAATAAAAAATCAGATACAACTACTACTAAACAAACACTACCCCCACTTACTGCTCCTAACAAAAAATAATGAAGTGAATAAAAAACATTAGCTATTAAATGAGTAACAACAATCTTTTGTTTAGAACTAGAAAAAGAGGCTAAAATAACCATTAAAAAGGCTAAAATTCCAACTATCTGAGCTTCTAACATCATACCACCATTATCATTATATCAAAAAAAGATTATTTTTTCTTTAAATGTTAGTTATCTTGTTATCTTTTTTATAATCAGTTATAATTAAATTGGTGATTTAATGTTATCAATTAAAGAAAATGTTACTAAAGAACTAATTATTAACAAATCTAAATTTATTACTTATTTAATTAAAATAGAAAAAATGGAAGACATTAATAATGAACTTAATCTTTTAAAAGAAAAGTATCCTGATGCGACCCATTATTGCTATGCTTATATTTATGGGAATACAAAAAGATTTTATGATGATGGTGAACCAACAGGGACAGCGGGACGTCCAATTTTAAGTGTTTTAGAACAAAATCAACTAAATAATGTTTTAGGGGTTGTAATTAGATATTTTGGGGGTAAAAAACTAGGAACTGGTGGTTTAATTCGGGCTTATCGAAATTCTATTAATGAGTGTTTAAAAGAAACTAAAATTATTAAATTAGTTGATGGAGTAAAAATGGAAATTAAATTTAAATATGAAAATCAAAATAAAATTGACTATCTCTTAAAAGATAGTCAAATTATAAAAAAGAAATTTGATGAATATATCCATTATACCTTTTTAATAAATAATGATAATTATCATAATATATTTAATGAATTAAAACTACAAGCGACTAAGATAAATAAAATTAAAAACATCCTAATTGAAAAATAGGACGTTTTTTTTTAATTGTTTTTAAGTTGACTCATTACTTCACAAGCAAAATCTTCATTTCTTTTTTCTAATCCTTCTCCAACTTCATAACGATGCATTTCAATAATTTGTCCACCATTATTATTAACATAAGTCTTTACATTAAGATTATTATCTTTAACAAATGATTGTTCTTCTAAACAAACTTCTTGATAAAACTTTTCAAGTCTTCCTTCAACCATTTTTAGAGCAATTTCAGCAACTTTCCCTTCATTAAGAGCTTGCTCTTTTAAAATTGCTTGCTCGGTTTCTATTCTTGTCGTTGGAACTTCATCACGACGTAAATATTGTGGTTTCATAGCAGCAATATGCATCGCAACATCATGGGCTACTTCAACAACTGTATTATCAAGAACAGTTAAAGAAGCGATTCTACCACCCATATGAATATATGAACCAAAAACTTGATTATCCTTTTTAGTAATAATTTTAAATCTACGAAAGTTTATTCTTTCACCAATTTTAGCCGTTTTAGCAATTAACAATTCTTCAATCGTTCCATCATTAGTTGATAATTGTTTTACTTCTTCTAACGTTGTTGCCCCACCTAAAATAATGGTTTCTAATAATGTCTTAATTAAAACTTGAAACTCTTCATTTTTAGCAACAAAATCTGTTTCTGTATTAACTTCAATAATAACAGCTTTATTTCCTTTTATTTTTATAGCCGCTATTCCTTCAGCAGCAATTCGACTCTCTTTCTTTTGGGCTTGAGAGATACCCTTTTCTCTTAACCAGTTAATTGCTTGCTCTATATTACCATCATTTGCTTCTAAAGCTTTCTTACAATCTAACATCCCTGCTCCAGTTTTTTCTCTTAATTCTTTTACTAAACTAGCACTTATCATTCTGTCCCTCCTTGAAATTATTAATCTAAAGCTTCGATTAATTCGGCTTTCTTCATTGTTGAAAAACCTTTAATTTCTTTTTCTTTAGCTATTTTACGTAATTCAGCAACCGTTAAAGATGATAAATCATTATCCTTTTTAGATGGTTCTGCTTTAGGCTTTACTGTTTCTTCTTTAGCTTCCTTTATTTCATTAGCTATTTTTTCTACCTTTTCTTCTTTTGTTACGTTTTCTTCTTTTGTTACGTTTTCTACCTTTTCTTCTTTTATTTCCCTAGAAATAGGTTTATCAGTTTGTCTAAAAGAATGTGGTTTTCTTTTTCTTCTATAATTACGATTATCATATCGACCTTGGCGTTCATCTTTACGATTAACAGTTTCTAAAGCTCTTTCCATAATTGCAGAATCACTTTCATCGCGATTTTCATTATAATTAAATTCAATAATATTTCCACCAGTAGCAGCATTAATAGCATTAGCCATTACCACTGTAATTAATCTAATTGCTCTTATTGCATCATCGTTTCCAGGAATTACATAATCAACCATATCAGGATCACAATTAGTATCAATTATTCCAATAATAGGAATATTTAATTTTCTTGCCTCTTTTATAGCTATTTCTTCCTTAAAAGGATCAACAATAAAAATCGCACTTGGTAATTTATGCATTTCACGAATTCCAGCTAAAACTTTATTTAATTTATTATATTCCTTTTGTAGCCCGACAACTTCCTTTTTTGGTAAAACTTCAAAAGTACCATCCTTTTCCATTTCTTCAATTTCTTCTAATCTTTTAATTCTTTTTCTTATGGTTTTAAAATTAGTTAAAGTTCCCCCTAACCACCTTTCATTAACATAAAAAGAATTCGATCTTAAAGCTTCTTCTTTAATTGCAGTACTAGCTTGTTTTCTAGTTCCAACAAATAAAACTTTACCACCATTAGTAGTAACATCATATAAAAAATTATATGCCTCTTCAATCAACTTTGCTGTTTTTTGTAAATCTATAATATAGATTCCATCTCTAGAAGTATGAATATACTCCTTCATTTTTGGATTCCACCTTTTGGTTTGATGACCAAAATGAACCCCTGCTTCTAATAAATAATTAATGGGTACAACTGCCATTATATTCCTCCTTTTCGTTATTTCCTCCGATATTTCAACTCTAAACACCACCATTTAGGCACTAGGCATTTAAATCAATATCGTGTCTTTTTTAAAAGCCATAATAATTATAACATAATTAAAGATAAATACAAGTTTTTAAAATTTGATCGGTTTTTAAAATTTAATACTTTATTATTAATTATATGCTTATTTATTAACAATGCTTTTTTCAAGTTGCAATAATCTTTCTTTAATAATTATTCCACCGCCATATCCACCTATTTCACCAGTTGCTTTTATAACTCGATGACAAGGAATAAGAATCGGTAATGGGTTTTTATTAAGAGCATTCCCAACAGCTCGATACCCCTTTGGACTCCCTACTAAAATAGCGATTTCTTGATATGTTTTTGTTTGTCCATATGGTATGTTTCTGACTATTGACCATATTCTTTTTTCCCACTCTGTTCCTTCTAAAAATTTAAAAGGAAGATTAAATTCTAATCTTTCTCCACTTAAATATTCTATTATTTGATAATAAGCCCCTTTTATTAATGGTGTTTCTAATCCAATATAGTCCTCTTTATTTTCACTAAAACAAATTTTAATCAGATAATCATTAGTCGCAACAAGTCCAATTTTACCAATAATTGTATCATAAAAATAAATATATTTGATTTTATCACCTCATAAATCTATTCTATCATATTCCATAACATAATCTTTAACATATCCCTCAAAAATAGGTTCTAAATTATTAATGCTAATTATAAAATCTTCAGGGCGAAACACTTCAGCTGGTTTAGAATTATTTATGATCCTAGAATCAATAAATAATTCAGAAATAAATTGACTACAAAAATATTTGTTTCTTCTTTTTAATTGAACATTTAATAACACTGCAAAAAGACCAATAAAATTATATTTTAATTTTTGTTTATTTTTCTCAAAATCTTGTAATTTATACTTCATTTGTTGATATTGATCATCAGATATTTTAAATTTATATACTATACACTCTGCTTCTCTACTTCGTCGATAAACTCCTTCTCTTAAATCTTCAATAACAAAACCCCCAGAAAAAGGATTATTAGGATTTATTCTTCCAAAAGAATACATATAATTTAATCGATCATCAAAAGATAAAGAAACATGAACATACTTCTTTTTAAGAATTACTCTTAACACCTTGGATAACCAAGTTCCAGTTTTAGAAAAAATCAAATAAATTTCCATAAAGATTCCCACACTTCCAATCTCCATTTAATATTTTTATTAGTTATTTCATTATACACCATTTTTTCCCTTTTTTCATTATATTAAAAAAATTAAATTAAAATTAATTATTTAATAACCGATCACTATCATATTTATATTTTATACTAGCTAAAATTGCTAAGAACCCTAGAAAGATAAAAATATAATTTATAGAAATTAAATCTGCTAAAGGACCAAAAATTAAAAGGGCTAAAGGGACTGTACTAGTGGTAACAATTTGAATTATCGAAAAAACCCTTCCAAGCATTGTTTGACTAGCAATATTTTGAATAAAAACAGTTAACAAGGTCGTAACAATTGGCATAAATATTCCTGTAACCCCCATAAATAACACATAAACGGTAAAATTACTAACCATTCCTAACAAACCAAAAGTAATCCCAAACGCTAAAAAACATGCCCAAATAACTTTAGTTTTATTTTTAAAATCTCCACTAAGAGAGACATATAAACCACCAATTAAAGAACCTAAAGTAAAAATTACCTCACTAATTGTTAAACGCCATATATCACTTCCAAAGGTTCTTTCAATTAAAAGTGGTGATAAAATAGTTATTGGAGTAATTAAAAAAATTATTCCCATATAACATAAAACAATTAATCGAAGTGATGAAGTTTGAAAAGTATACTTTAGTCCCCTTTTTAATTCCCTAAAAAAAGAAGTTTGATTATTAAAATCTTGTTTTTTTATTTTAAGACAGCCCAAAAGGGTAATGGCAATTAAAGCGGTTATTACATCTAACATAAAAGCCCATATTATTTTAATAGGACCTAATAATAAACCCCCAACTGCTGGTGCTAAAAGCAATAAAATTGAAGCTAAAGTTTGATTAAGACCTTGAACTTTAACTAATTTATCCTTAGAAACTAAATCAGGATAAATTGCATTAACAGCTGGCGTTTGAATTCCTGCCCCAATTGATCTAATTACTGCTACTGCTAATAACATTTTAAGATTACGAAATCCAATTAAAAAGGAAATGGCTAATAACAAAGTAGCAATAGCAATAAAACCATCGGCTAGCATAATTAAATATTTGCGATTGTATCGATCAGCCCAAACTCCACTAAAAAAGGATATTATTACTTGTGGTAGCATTGATGAAATCGTTGCTAACATTAGCCAAAGCCCAGATGAAGTAGTTAACGTAATATACCAAATAATGGTAAACCCAACCACTGATGATCCAAATAATGAAATATTTTGACTTAAAAGAAATAAAATTATTTTTTTGTTAAACCCCTTTTTCATTTATATCTACCTTTCTTTCTCAATTAATATAGTTTATTTAAGTTTTAATTTTAGTTGTCTACGTATAACCATATTTCTTAAAAGTAGCAGCTTAATTCTAGTTGAATATAATATATTGGATTTAATTTTATAAACCCAAAGAAAGGATTAAAAATAATGGATATGAAAAAAAATAAGGAATTAGTTGAGAACAACAAATTCAAACAATTAAACCAATATTTTGCTATAAATACTGGTTTAGGAAAAGAGATGACTAGCGATTCTGGTTTAAAAATATCTAATGATAGTTGGGGCTTAAAAGCAGGTAAACGTGGTCCTTTATTAATTCAAGATACCCATTTTTATCACAAACAATCTCGGTTTAGTCGAGAAAGAATCCCCGAAAAGGTTGTCCATGCTAGAGGTTTTGGACTATTTGGAGAATTTGAATTATATAAATCAATGACAGAATATACAATTGCTGATTTTTTACAAAAACCAGGAACCAAAACCCCTGTTTTTACCCGTTTTTCAACTTTTATTGGTAGTAAAGGCTCAAAAGATACAGCCGTCGATATGCGAGGTTTTGCCGTGAAATTTTATACTAACGAGGGTAACTATGATATGTTATCGATTCAATTTCCAGCCTTTATTCTAGCTGATGCAATGAAATTTATGGATGTAACTCATGCTGCTAAACCAAATCCACAAACTGATGTCCCTCAAGCTAGTGTTGCTCATGATAGTTTTTGGGATTATGTGGCTAGTAACCAAGAATCGGCTCATATGGTTATGTGGCTAATGTCTTTAAGAGGAAGACCAAGAAGTTGGCGCATGATGGAAGGCTGGCCAATTAATTCTTTTAGATTAATTAATGAGCATGGAAAATCAACTTTTGTTCGCTTTGCATGGAAACCCAAATTAGGAGTTCATTCCTTATTATTAGATGAAGCTAATATTATTGGAGGAATTGATCCTGACTTTCATCGCCACGATATTATCGAAGCTGTTGCTAAAGGAGCTTATCCAGAATATGAATTAGGGGTTCAACTAATTAAAGAAGAAGATGAATTTAAATATGATTTTGATGTTTTAGATCCTACTAAAATGTGGCCCGAAGAAGTAGTACCTGTTAATATTATCGGAAAATTAACCCTTAATCGTTTAGTTGATAACTTCTTTGCCGAAGAAGAACAATCATCTTTTGATCCAGCTTCTTTAGTACCTGGAATTGACTTCTCAAGTGATCCAGTTTTACAAGGAAGAACTTTTGCTTATCGAGATACAGATTATCACCGATTAGGCACAGGCAATATTAATGAAATTCCTATTAATATGCCGATTGTTGAAGTAAATACTAATGCTAGGGATAGTTTTTCAAAATATCGAATTGATATTGATAAAATAAATTATCATAATAACTCGTTAGCCAATAATACTCCAGCTGTAACTCCAAAAGACCAAGGTGGTTATACCCATTACCCAACTAAAGTAGACGGTCATATCACAAGAGAACGTCCAAGTGAGTCTTTTTATGATTATTTTTCACAAGCAAGACTTTTTTTTGATAGTTTAGCCGACTTTGAAAAAAAAGATTTAATCGATACTTTTATTTTTCACCTTCAACAAGTAAAAAGTAAAAAAGTTAGACAAGAAAATGTTGATATGTGGGCTCATGTTAATTACCAAATGGCTACCATTATTGCTGATAATATTGGAGTCAATAAACCTCAAAAAATAAATTATCCAACAACAGAAATAACTTCAAAAGCAATTAGTATGATTAATACCCCTCATTATGCCTATACTCAAAAGGTAGCAATTTTAATTGGAAATGATTTTAATGATCTTGAAGTAAGTAAAACAATCGACACTTTAAAACAACATGGCGTTTTTATAGATATTATTAGCTCTAAATTGGGAACAATTACTGGTAATAATGGCATGACTTTAGAAGTAGATGCAACTTTTAAAACTAAATATTCGGTTTTATATGATTCCTTTTATATTGTTGGTGGAAAAGTGGATAATCAAGTTCTATTTGATCAACATATTATGGATTTCTTTGTTAATGCTTATACGCACTATAAACCAATTGGAATAGCTACAACCGGTCAAAATTATATAATAGGTTCACCTTGTAATAATTTTGATGGAGTTATTTTTGCAACTAATACTTCTGATTTTGAAAATGAATTTATTAAAGCGATTGCTAAACAAAGATTCTGGAATCGAACTTAAAGATAATTTAGATTTATTTTTTCCAATAAAAGTGGTAATGATAGCAAAAAAATAAAAAAGACCATTAAAGTCTTATTTTTTAAAAATAACCCCACCTTATATGGTGAGTCGGCGAAATACATCAGCCTACGTAAATAGAAAGAAATAGAAAAAATAATATAACATTATTTTATTTCCCTCTTTCTTACCATGGTTTCCCATGGATATTTATATTGTATCCATAATTAGTATTAAAATCAACCATTTTTGAACATTTGAACATTTATTAACAAACTATGTAAATAGTTAATTAAAATAATAATTTGATAATACTAATTAACAATTAAAACCTTACAACTAAAAAGTAAGGCTTTTCATTTATCATGGTGCCGAATGACAGAATCGAACTGTCCTCTGATGCTTACCATGCATCTGTTCTACCACTAAACTAAATCGGCTTCTAATAAAAAATACTTTCCAAAACGTTAAAATTATAACAATGGCGTCCATGATTGGATTTGAACCAACGACCTATCCCTTAGGAGGGGATTGCTCTATCCAGCTGAGCTACATGGACAATTAGATATATTATCTAATATAATTAATTAAAAATAGAATCAATAAATTAGTAGCATAATTAAGTCGATAACCAAATTTATGTGATAATTCCTTCACTGATACTACTTTGTCAACAATATTTACTACCCAACTTTCCGCATATTTAGGAATATGGAAATTAATTGGAAACATATGACCTTCAATAATATTTATTTCTTTCTTAGAAAGATTATAATATTCCAAGGATTTTGAAACTGCTTGTTTAGGATGGACAAAAGTTGAAAGACATCGTTCCTTAATAGTTCTACTTTCATCACTCAAAAAAAAATCATGAAGAAGACCTGCTCTAGCTGTTTTACAATAATCTAATTTAAACAATTTAGATATTTTATATGAATAATAAGCAACTTTTAAAGAATGATCGAAACGATTAACCCCATGGTGCTCAATTTCTTTCATTTTTTTAAATTCTTCATTTATTAAAATATGATTAACAATTTCGTTAAATTCATTATCATCTTGATTTATTTTCATTTAAATAATTCACCTCAGTTTAATATATTATATTTAAAAACTAACTTTATTATAATTATAAAAACATACTTTTTTTAATCTTCTATATTTAATTTTTTTGATAAGGGCTGAATTTGGATAAAAGTATTACCATTACTAACTACTATTTCTTCCCCATTTAAATATTTATAAACAGTTTTAGCAGTACGACTACTTTTAATCGCTTTTATTGGAACAGCATAACCATTTGTAATATAATAACCATCTTTTTCTCCTATATTAAATAATTCTTGTCGTCCTTTAGTATCTCCTTTTATTAAGGAATTACCTATTTTAACAACAATAATATTTTTAAAAGTATATTGTTTGTTGGTTATATAATCTTTATGAGAACTACCATTTATAAATCTTTTATATCGTTCTGTTTTAGAGTCATATTCATAAGAATTACTAACTGCACTAGAATACTCTACTTCAACCTTATTAGCCTTTTTAGCCCCTTCTATTTTACTTAAATCAATTACATCATCACTATAATTTAATAATAATTCTCCATTTCTTTCAGTCCTTTTATTAGAAAGACCTTTTTCTATATTTTTTATATTAGTAAATAATTTATGTTCCCAATCAACATTATGCTCATTTTCTCTCCACCCTGTTTTTGGTTCCCCAACAGCAATTCTTGTAAGCCCTAATTTATTAAAATCTTTTTGAGCTTGTGGGGATTGTCCATGATGAACATAAATAGCATCATTTTCAATCGCATAATCTAAAAAATAATGACGGGCACTTCTTATCGAGCCAATTCTTTCTGTTTCAGCATCCATAAATAAAGCCATATATCTTGTTATTCCACTTTCAACAATTATTTCATAAATTAAATAAGCATCTTGAAGTCCACTTTGTAATCTTCTAGCTGGTGAAGCATTATTAATCATTACAGCATATGACCTTGATTTAGAATTAAGATCAATTGTTTCATTTTCTACCTTTTCTTCAATTTTAGGAGTATTTAATAATGGTTCTTCTACTGGAACTAAATTCCCTTTTGATTTACAACTACTTATTAATAAACTACCCAATAAAATAAAAATAATTGTTCTTCTTTTCACTTTAACAACTTCTTCCTAATTGTGATTATATCAAAAACAAAAATTTAATACAATTATTTTTTGTTTTTTTTCCTTTTTATAGACACTTGATCTTTCTTAATTTTTTT
>CAZGXD010000027.1:6040-10514 GCA_964529625.1 uncultured Muribaculaceae bacterium | reverse complement strand
AATGGGATAGTCCTTGGGGAAAAGGATATCCAGGGTGGCATATTGAGTGTTCAGGTATTGCTCTTAAGCATTTAGGAGAATATTTAGATATTCATTGTGGGGGTATTGATAATATCTTTCCCCATCATACTAATGAAATTGCTCAAAGTGAAGCCTATTTGGGCCATAAATGGTGTAAATATTGGGTACATGGAGAATATTTAACCGAAGAAGCAGGCAAAATGAGTAAATCAAAAGGCAAATTTTTAACTTTAACAACTTTAATTGAAAAAGGTTATCATCCTTTAGGATATCGTTTCTTTTGTTTACAATCTCATTATCGAAATCAATTGGTTTTTAGTTATGAAAGTTTAGATATTGCTATGAATGGTTATCAAAAATTATTAAATCGAGTTAAACAAATAAAAAATAAGCCTGATGGTGAAATTTCATTAGAAATGGTTTTAAAATATGAAGAATTATTCAAAGAAGCTTTAAAAAATGATTTAAATACTTCAATGGCTTTAACTATATTATATGATGTGTTAAAAGATAACAAATTAAATAATAAGACTAAATTATATTTAATTGCTAGTTTTGATGGAGTACTATCATTAGATTTATTAAAAGAAATGGAAGTCTCTAAGGATTTAATATTATATATTGAAGAGACTATTGAAAAAAGGAATTTAGCCAAAAAGAATAAAGATTATAAATTAGCAGATAAATTAAGAGAAGAATTAGTTGCAAAGGGTATAATAATTAAAGATGGTCGTCATGAAACAACTTATGAAATTATAAAAAAGGAGTGATAAAATGGGATTTATGACAATGGGATTAGAAAATGGATTAACAATTTTATTAGCAATTATTGCATTTGTTATTGTATTAATGGCTCAAGTATCTGTTAATGGTGCATTTAATAAATATAAAAAGGTAGCAACCAAAAAAGGTCTTACAGGCTTTGAAACAGCCCGTCAAATATTAGATAAAAATGGTTTAAATAATATTCATATTGTTGAAGTTCGTGGTAATTTAACCGATCATTATGACCCTCGAAGAAAAGTGGTAAGATTATCTCATGAAATTTTTCATGGTAATTCAGTAGCATCAATTTCAATTGCAGCCCATGAAGTCGGGCATGCTTTACAAGATAAGAATAATTATATATTCTTAAAAATAAGGGCTTTTTTAGTGCCAGTCGTTAATTTAATTAGCTATTTAGGATATTTTTCTTTATTTATATCAATTTTAGGAGGACTTACTTCATATTTAATGATGAGTATTTTAATTATTTCAGCAACGATTGTTTTTCAATTAATTACTTTACCAGTTGAATTTGATGCTTCTAAGCGAGCTAAAGTTGAATTAGTAAATTTAGGAATAATTGATAAGCCAGAAACAAAAGGGGTTGAAAAAATGCTTACTGCTGCCGCTCTAACTTATGTAGCAGGACTAGTATCTTCAATTTTAAACTTATTACGATTAATAATCATGACACGAGATTCAGATTAGAATCTTGTGTTTTTTTTCTTTCAAGTTATAATTGTAATGGTGATTAGATGAATGGAATCATAGTAATTAATAAAGAAAAGGGTGTTACTAGTCGAAAGGTAGTTAATGAAATTAGTCAACATTTGGGTATAAAAAAAGTCGGGCATACTGGAACCCTTGATCCATTGGCAACTGGTGTTCTTGTTATTTGTGTTGGAAAAGCAACTAAAATTGTTGAATTATTAACTAATAATGATAAAGAATATATTGCAACCGTTGTCCTAGGACTCCATTCTGATACCTTAGATATCACTGGAGAAATATTAAATCAAGAAAAATGCTTTAAAACTAAAGAAGAAATAGAAGAAATATTGACAACAATGATTGGAACCTATGACCAAGAAGTTCCAATTTATTCAGCAATAAAAATTAAAGGTAAAAAATTATATCAATATGCTAGAAATAATGAACAAATATTTTTACCAAAAAGAAAAGTAACAATAAAAGAACTTAGTTTAATTGGAGATGTTAATTATATTAATGAGACCGTTACTTTTAAAATAAAATGCTTAGTAAGTAAAGGAACTTATATTAGAAGTTTAATAAGAGATATTGCTAATAAATTAAACACAATTGGTCTTATGAGTGAATTAGTTAGAACTAAACATGGTCCTTTTTTAATTGAAGATAGTCTTTTATTATCTGAATTTAAAAAGGATTTTAAGATTAAAACAATCTTAGAAGTTTTATCTGAATATCATCAAGTAATAGTTTCTGAAGAATTACAAAAAAGGATTCAAACCGGACAAAAACTAGTTAATACTTATCAAAAAGATGAAATATTATTTGTTAATAAAAAGGGGGATGCTCTAGCCCTATATAGGAAAGATAATGATAATAAACTAAGGCCATGGAAAATGTTTATTTAGAAAGGGGAAAAAATGAAAGAAATAAAAAAATCAAATCTTAAAGAAGATAATAAGGAATTAATTACTATTTCTAAAATGGAAATAACTGATGTTTTTAAGAAATTTAATAGTTCATTTGAAGGTTTAACAGAAGAACAAGTAAATGATTCTATTTTAAAATATGGACAAAATATAGTTAAATATAAAAAAGATAAAAGTAATTTTAAGAAAATGATAGAAGCCTTTATTAATCCGTTTACAATGATTTTAATAATTTTAGCAATTGTTTCTGTTTTTACTGACATTATTTTAGTAGAAAAAGGAAACCAAGATTATATTGCTGTGGTAATAATTTTAGCAATGGTAATAATTTCAGGAATATTAAAATATACTCAAGAAATAAGATCAGGTGAAGCCGCTGAAAAACTATTAGAGATGATTGAAACCACGGCTGCTATTCTACGTCCTCAAACAGGGCTAAAAGAAATACCTTTAGATGAAATAACAGTAGGGGATATTGTTCATATATCAGCTGGTGATATGATTCCTGCTGATATAAGAATAATCGAAGCGAAAGACTTGTTTATCTCCCAATCATCATTAACTGGAGAATCTGAAGCTGTTGAAAAAACTGGAAAACTAAATAAGAATCAAGAAAATGTGTTAGAAATTGATAATTTGGCTTTTTTAGGAACGACAGTTGTTACTGGTTATGCTAATGGAATTGTGGTTGCAGTTGGGAATAATACTATTTTTGGGGGGATTGCTCAGAGTTTAAATCAAGAACCAGTAATCACTAGTTTTGAAAAAGGAGTTAATGCTGTTTCTTGGGTTATTATAAAATATATGTTAATAATGGTTCCAATTGTTTTCTTTTTAAATGGAATAACAAAAGGAGATTGGTTATCGGCTTTATTATTTGCTATTTCTATCGCTGTTGGATTAACTCCTGAAATGTTGCCCATGATTGTAACAACTTCATTAGCTAAAGGGGCAATTGCCATGTCAAAAGAAAAAGTAATTATTAAAAATTTAAATTCGATTCAAAATTTAGGTGCTATTGATATTTTGTGTACTGATAAAACTGGTACCCTTACTGAAGATAAAATTGTTCTTCAATATCACCTTAATATTGATGGTGATTTAGATACGAGAGTTCTTCGTCATGGTTTTTTAAATTCTTATTATCAAACAGGTTTAAAAAATTTAATTGATTTAGCTATTATTAATAAGACCATGGAACTTAAAGATACTGATTTTAATTTAGCCCATTATATTACTGAATATAAAAAAATAGATGAGGTTCCTTTTGATTTTAATCGAAGACGAATGTCAGTTGTGGTTGAAGATAAAAAAGGAAAAAAGCAAATGATAACAAAAGGAGCAGTTGAAGAAATGCTTACTATTTCAACTCATGTTGAATATAATGGTCAAGTTGTTCCTCTAGATGAAGAAAAAAAAGAAATGGTTTTAAAAAAAGTAGCGGAATTAAATCAAGATGGAATGAGAGTGTTAGCTGTTTCTCAAAAAAATAATCCGTCACCAGTAGGAATATTTTCAGTTGAAGATGAAAAGGAAATGGTTTTAATTGGTTATTTAGCCTTTTTAGATCCCCCTAAACAATCGGCAATTAGAGCTATTAAGGCATTAGAAAAAAGTGGAATTGAAATAAAAATAATTACTGGGGATAATGAAGAAGTAACTAAAGCAGTTTGTAATCAATTAGGGATTAGATATGATAAAGTTTATTTAGGAACTGAGATTGATAAAATGACGGATGACGAATTAGGGCAAATTATATTAAAAGAAACAATTTTTGCTAAAATGTCTCCAAATCAAAAAAGAAGAGCTATTAAAACTTTAAGAGAAACTGGACATTCAGTTGGTTATCTTGGGGATGGTATTAACGATGCTTTAGCCTTAGAAATAGCTGATGTGGGTATTTCAGTTGATAATGCCGTTGATATTGCTAAAGAGTCAGCTGATGTTATTTTACTAGAAAAGGATTTAATGGTTTTAGAAAACGGGATTATTGAAGGAAGAAAAACCTTTATTAATATGATTAAATATATAAAATTAACGGCTAGTTCAAA
>CAZGXD010000027.1:0-5940 GCA_964529625.1 uncultured Muribaculaceae bacterium | reverse complement strand
TTATATTTTATTATTGCTCCTTCTTTTACTGGGGGATTATTATATCATCAATTATTAGATCCAAATTTAAAACTAATTTATATTTCTATTTTTCAAGCGGGGTGGTTTATCGAATCAATGTGGAGTCAAACTTTAGTTATTCATTTAATTAGAACTCAAAAAATACCTTTTATTGAGAGTCGAGCTTCTTTCTCATTAACTGTTTTAACTTTATTAGGAATTATTATTTTAACCTTAATACCTTTTACACCAATTGGTTTAGCCTTAGGATTTTTACCATTATCTAAACTTTATTTTATTTATTTGTTTATTATTATTGCCCTTTATATGATAGCCACTTTAATCATAAAAAGATTATATATTAGTAAATATAAAGAATTATTATAAAATTCAACTATTGTCAACTTTATAATAACTTTACGTTTTCTTTTGGTTATTAATTGCATATTATTTATTGGAGCCTTATAATATAAGCATAAGTATAACTTAGTTATTTACTTATTAGAAAGGAAGTTTTATGAAAAAACTATCACAACAAATATTAAAATTTAAAAATTTAATTATTATTTTGTTTACTGCTATAACCATTCTTAATCTTTTTCTAATTGACAAAGTAACAACAAATTATGATTTATCAGATTATTTACCAGAAGAAGTAGAATCGTTAACAGCAGCCAAAGAAGTAATAAAAGCTTATGGGGATGAAAACCCCGATATAAAACTAGTTATTCCTGAAGTTTCAATGGAAGAAGCGATGTTTTATAAACAAGAAATTATTAATGTAGAAGGAGTTAAGCAAGTTCTTTGGGTTGATGATTATGTCAATCTTGAAGAAATGGCCTATATGGATCCAACCATATCAGCATCACTTCTAGAAGAATGGTATCAAGATGAAAATGCCTTATTTTTAATTAGGATTGATCATGATAAGGCTTCATCAATTATTAAAAATATAAGAGGGGTAACTACTGATAAGACCTTGTTAGCAGGCGATATAATAGAAACAATAGAAGCTCAAGAAAATGTTACTATTGAAATGAATCGAATTTTATTGTTTGTCGTTCCAATTATTGTTGTTATCTTGCTTTTAACAACTAGTTCTTGGTTTGAACCATTTTTATTCTTTTTAACTATTGTCGCAGCTATTATTATTAATATGGGTACTAATCTTATCTTAGGAGAAATTTCATTTATTACGCAAGCGGCTGTAGTCGTGCTACAACTAGCGGTATCAATGGATTATGCAATTTTCCTTTTACATCGTTTTGCTAGTATAAGAGAAACAGGAAAAAATGTAAAAGAAGCGATGACTGAAGCCATGAGTGATTCAGTGTTAGTTATAATTGGAAGTGCTTTAACTACTATTTTAGGGTTTTTAGCCCTAACGCTAATGAAATTTAAAATTGGAGCCGATTTAGGACTTGTTCTTGCTAAAGGAATTATTTTAAGTTTTATATCAGTTATTTTATTACTTCCAAATTTAGCTGTTTTAATGCATAAATTTATTGATAAAACAAAACATAGAACTTTAATTCCATCATTTGAAAAAATAGGGAAAGTAATTGTAAAATGTCGTTATGTTATTATAATTATTGTCTTAATTTTAATTGTTCCAAGCTATATTGGTAGTCAAAAAAATAATTATCTTTATGGGGATTCAGGAATGATTAGTGAAGAAATGCAATTATATAAAGATAAAGAAGCAATCACAGAAATATTTGGAAAAGATAATCAAATTGTGTTATTACTTCCAATCGATACACTTGAGAAAGAAGGGCAATTAATTCAAGACTTAAATGAATTAAAACCTATTACATCAATAAATTCAATTGTTACTACTTTTGGAATAGATGCTCCTATTGAGCATTTACCTGAAAATATAATCAAACAATTTATATCAGAAAAATATTCGAGAATTATTCTTAAGATTGATCTTGAAGAAGAAGGAAAAGAAACTTTTGATTTTATCGAAGAATTACAAACTATTGTTAATAAACATTATCAAGATAATTATCATATGGCAGGGATTAGCCCGACCAATTATGATTTAATGAAAATAATTGTTAAAGATAATTTAATTGTTAATGTGATTGCAATTATTGCCATTATGATAGTTTTAATTGCTATTTTCAAATCATTATTAGTTCCAATAATTTTAATTATTGCAATTGAGGTGGCAATCCTAATTAATTTAGCAATCGCTTATCTTTCTGGTCTTCCGTTAAATTATATTGGATTTTTAATAGTAAGTATTGTTCAATTAGGGGCAACAGTTGATTATGCGATTTTATTTGCTAAACAACATCGAGAAAATAGAATTAGTTTGGATAAAATGGAAGCGACTACCCAAACCATTTCAAAAGTAGCCCCATCTATTTTATCTTCAGCCATAATTTTAGCCATTGCCGGGCTAGGCTTAGGTTTAATTTCAACTAATAAGGTTATTAGTCAATTAGGTATTTTAGTTGGGCGAGGGGCTATTATTTCAGCCGTAATGGTACTTTTATTTGTTCCATCAATGCTTATTATTTGTGATAAATTAATTAATAAAAACAAATAAATACTGAAATTTATTGCCTAAAGACAATAAATAGTGTATATTATTAATGTGCTTATTCTTGGATTAGAGCAACTCCGCCTCAATCTCAGTTTAAGTGAATAGTAAGAAAGGAGAAAAAAATGGCGTTATCAAAAGAAGTAAAAGAAAATATTATTAAAAAATATGCCAAATCAGAAGCTGATACTGGTTCAACTGAAGTTCAAATAGCACTTTTAACTGAAGAAATTAAAGTGTTGACTGAACACTTGAAAGAACATAAACATGATTATCATTCAAGAAGAGGTTTATTAAAAAAAGTCGGGCAACGTCGAAATTTATTAAACTATTTATTTAATAAAGATATTACTAGGTATCGTGATATTATTAAGAGTTTAGGCCTTAGAAAATAATTATTTAATAGTTAAATAGACACTCTTCTTTGAGTGTCTTTAGTTGTAGAAGGAGGAAAAAATGAATAAATTATTTGAACTAAATTTTAGAGGACGAAAATTAATCGTTGAAACAGGGAAATTAGCAAAACAAAGTAATGGGTCAGTTTTAGTTAGATATGGAGATACTGCTGTTTTAACAGCCGCTGTTATGAGTAAAAATGCTATTAACTCTGATTTTTTCCCATTAACAGTTTTATATATAGAAAAGTTATATTCAGTTGGGAAAATACCAGGAGGTTTTATAAAAAGAGAAGGACGACCAACTGAAAATGCTACGCTTTCAGCTAGATTAATAGATCGACCAATTAGACCATTATTTGAAGATGGTTTTAGAAATGAAATTCAAGTTATTAATCAAGTATTAAGTGTTGATCAAGATAACACCCCAGAAATGGCAGCCTTATTCGCTAGTTCATTAGCATTATCAATTAGTGATATTCCCTTTTTAGAACCAGTTGCAAGTGTTATAGTTGGACGAGTTAATAATGAATTTATTATTAATCCAACCGTTTTAGAAAGTGAACAAAGTGATATTAATTTAATTGTAGCAGGAACAGAAACAGCGATAAATATGGTTGAAGCTAGTAGTAAAGAAGTTTTAGAAAGTGATATGATTGAAGCAATTATGTTTGGACATGAAGCCATAAAAGAATTAATTACTTTTCAAAAACAAATAATAGCCGAAGTTGGACTTCCAAAAATACAAGTTGAGTTAATATCAATAGATAAAGAATTAGAAAACGAAGTAGTTGCTTTTGCTAATGATAAAATGTTAGAAGCAATCCAAATTAAAGATAAATTGGAAAAATATGAAGCCATTGATAAGGTAAAAGAAGAAACTATTAATCATTTTAAAGAAAAAGATCAAACTTGTGATGATATTGACAAAAAAATAAATCAAGTAAGTAAAATAATAGATAACATTGAAGCAAAGTTAGTAAGGGATTTAATTATTGAACAAAAAATAAGACCAGATGGAAGGGGAATGAAAGAAATTCGTCCTTTAGCAGTCGAAATTGATTTATTAGCAAGAACCCATGGCTCAGCCCTATTTACAAGGGGACAAACTCAAGCGTTAGCAGTTACTACTTTAGGGGCGTTAGGGGAACATCAAATGCTTGATGGATTAGGAATTGAAGATACGAAAAGATTTATGCTTCATTATAATTTTCCCCAATTTTGTGTTGGTGAAACTGGAAGATATGGTTCTCCTGGACGACGAGAAGTTGGGCATGGTGCCTTAGGTGAAAAAGCGTTATTACAAGTAATGCCAACTGAAGAAGAATTTCCTTATACAGTAAGAGTTGTTTCAGAAATATTAGAAAGCAATGGATCTTCAAGTCAAGCCAGTATTTGTGCTGGATGTTTATCATTAATGGCCGCTGGCGTGCCAATAAAAGCTCCAGTTGCGGGAATTGCCATGGGACTTATTACTAAAAATGATAAGTATACAATTTTAACTGATATTCAAGGTTTAGAAGATCATATGGGGGATATGGATTTTAAAGTGGCTGGGACAAAATCAGGAATCTGTGCAATGCAGATGGATATAAAAATAAAAGGGGTAACAAAAGAAATCTTAACTGAAGCCTTAGATCAAGCTAAAATTGCACGATTACAAATCTTAGAAACAATGACTGATGTTATCGAAAAGCCAAGATTAGAAGTTTCAAAATATGCTCCTAAAACAGAAATGTTTAATATTGATCCCGAAAAAATAAAAGATGTTATTGGACGGGGTGGAGAAGTTATTACTAAAATAATTCAAGATTCTAGTAATGTAATAAGTGTTAATGATAAAGATGCCGTTAAAATAGATATTGAAGATGATGGGCGAGTTATTATTTATCACTGTGATCAAAAAATAATTAATGAAGCTAAAGAATTAATTCAAAATATTGTTAAAGAAGTTGAAGTTGGAGAAATATATACTGGGAAAGTAGTTAAAGTCGAGGATTTTGGTTGTTTTGTTGAATTATGGCCAGGTTGTGAAGGAATGGTTCATGTCTCTCACCTTGATAAAGAAAGAGTTGAAAAACCAAGTGATATCGTTAAAGTAGGGGATGAAATAATTGTTAAATCTTTAGGGCTTGATCGCAGAGGTCGACTTAATTTATCAAGAAAAGAAGCTTTAAAATAAAAAACATTGTAATAAAAGCAATGTTTTTTAATTAATAATTTGGTTATATACTTCCTCAACGGGAAGTATTTTTTGTTTTTCTTTATAATATGGTTTTAAATGTAAATGATAGTGTTTTACATCTTGTATCATTCCATTGTTTTGAATCAAAGTTAAACCATCAATATTAAGCTTTTTTTCTAATATTTGACGATATTGTTTGGCTAGTTCCATAATATGGATTAGAGTAAGATTATCCATATCATTTAAGTCAGTGATATGTTTTTTTGGAATAATTAATAAATGACCATTTGAATCAGGGTTAACATCTAAAAAAATTTTTGCTATTTCATCTTCATAAATAGTATAAGACGGTAGCTCATTATTAATAATTTTACAAAAAATACAATTCATTTTATCATCTCCTAATTAAATTATAGCAAAAAAAGAAAAAGAGATAAACTCTTTTGCATGAATACCTGCGGATATTCTTTTATATATTGTTGTTTTTTTAAGAAATTATACTTTAATTTCTTTTTTTATTGATTCCAATCATACTTCCAAACATAGTTGAGATTAATAAAATCGAATAATAAATAAAATCCATAATCTTGATTTTGTGCTTAAGCCCTAAAAAATTAAAAAGTAATAATAAAATAATAAAAATAAGCCCTAATTTAAAACCAGCTAACCATCCTTTGGATGGACTCCTCATCCCAATAATAAAACCACCTATAATAAAAGCCATAATTGGAATTATTAATTTTACTATTGATATGACTTTATAATCTATTAAATTAAAATAATTTAAAATAGTTGCTATTAAAGTT
>CAZGXD010000026.1:0-10746 GCA_964529625.1 uncultured Muribaculaceae bacterium | reverse complement strand
CTCTAATTAATAGACAAAAAGAACTATTAGTAGAAGTTAATAAAAAATTAATTAAAAAATGTAATCCTTATTTAAATACTGACCAATGGATTAAAAAACAGAATACTATAATCTTAGAGGAAACTAAAAATTATCAAAGTAATGATAAACAAGACCTTGAAATTAGAAATTTATTAAATGAATTTGATAAAACCGTAAATCCTTTTATTAATGATAGGTTTGATATGGTTGATCCAAGTAATTATATCGATAACATATCATTTAGTTGTAACCTAAATAATAATCAGACCGAATTAGAAATTAAAGATAAAAAAACTAAATTTAAAAGTGAATATATTAGAAATAATAATCGCTTGCTTTATAATTTCATTTATGGAAAAAATCCAAATATTGCTATTAGTCATCACTACACTAAAACCCATAATCATGCTCAACTAGAAGAAGTTATTTCTATTTATCATGATTATGATGAATATAATAATAACCGTAACATTAGTTTAGAGTATAATTTAACAAATGACTTTTTAAAATATAAAACTTATAGCGATAATTATAAACAACCATCTACTTATGAACAAAAAGCAACTCTTATTTATGAATTAAAAAAAGCGATTCAAATGGCTGAAACAGTTACTATTAATAATATGTGTGTCCAAAGGGGAACAGATAATATTAAAAAAATTTAAAATGAAAAAATCACAACTAATAGAAAACGAGTTAACCTTTATATTACTGGGCTAACTCGTTTTTACTGTTAAACTTAAAATTTATCTAACATATAAAAATTATTGTTTTAAATAACCATTAAATCTTCTTCTTTGTTCTTTAAACTTTCTTCTACTTTTTTATTATATTGATTAATTAAAGTTTGAACTTCATCGATTCCCTTTTTTACTTCATCTTCTGAGCCATCACTTTTTTTAATTTGGTCATTGGCTTCTTGTCTTATTTTTCTAAATCCTACTTTACACTCTTCAGCAATCGCTTTTACTTGCTTTACATATTCTCTTCTAGTTTCTTCAGTTAAAGCCGGTATCGTTAAAATAATTACTTCCCCATTATTATTAGGGGTTAATCCAATATTAGACTCGTAAATTGCTTTTTCTATTGCCCCTAAAGATGTTCGATCAAAAGGTTTTATCAATAATTGTCTTGCTTCTGGAATGGAAATATTCGCCAATTGCTTTAAAGGAGTATCGATTCCATAATAAGATACCATTACTCGATCTAAAATTGCACTATTGGCACGACCAGCCCTAATATTAGCAAACCGATCAAGCATAACCTCTATTCCCGTTTCCATTTTTCCTTCTGCTCTTAATAAAATATCCTCCATAACTTCATCCTTTCACACTATAATTATAATATATTATTATTTTGTTATCAAGTTTGCAAATGCTTTTTAACTTTTTTTATTTGACTTCCTTCTTCTAAATCAGTCTTTTTTAATTGTTCAAATAATTTCTTTTGTTCTTTAGTTAACTTTGACGGTATCATAACTTTTAGGACGACATACATATCTCCTTTACCAAAAGAATTAACATTTTCGATTCCTTTTCCTTTTAAGCGATGCTTATCATTTGTTTTACTTCCAGCTGGAATCGATAATTTTATTTTTCCAGTAAGCGTTGGAACATCCATTTTAGCCCCTAAAACAGCATCGGTAATTGTAATTGGTAGTTCTAAATAAAGATCATTTCCTTTTCTTTCAAAAAGAGAATGAGGCTCGACAATAAACTCTAAATATACATCCCCATTTGGACCCCCATTAATACCAGCCTCGCCTTTACCGGGAATTCGTAGTTGATTGCCAGTATCAACCCCAGCTGGAATCGATACCTCAATTGTTTTAGTTTCCATCTTCTTGCCTTTTCCTTGACATGATTTACAAACCGTATTATAGGAAACCCCTTTCCCGCCACAATGATGACAAGTTGTTTTAGTCATATAGGTTCCAAACATAGTTCGTTGTTCAGTTGTAATTTTCCCACTACCATGACAAACTGAACAAGTCTTTTCACCTAGTCCACCTTTACCATTACATTCTTCACAATTAACTGCAACATTTAACTTTATTGTTTTTTTAGTCCCAAACACTGCTTCTTCAAAAGTCAGACTCATTTCCATTAACGAATCGCGACCCTTTCTTTTTCTAGTTGAACTACTAGTTCTTCCACTAGAGAAGAAATCGCTAAAACCACCACCAAAAAGATCACCGAAAATATCTGATAAATCAATATCCGAAAAATCAAAACCTTGAAACCCACTATCTCCAGAAAAAGCATTATGGCCAAACTGATCATATTGTTTTCTTTTTTGATCATCACTTAAAACCGCATATGCTTCTTGAGCTTCTTTAAACTTTTCAGCAGCATTTGGTTCTTTAGATACATCAGGGTGATATTTTTTAGCCAATTTCCGAAAGGAACTTTTTATTTCATCTAATGAAGCCCCTTTGCTTACTCCTAAGACTTCATAATAATCTCGTTTATTCACTTCTTCACCTACTTCCTACTCTTTCGCTAATTTTATATACTCATTAACTAAATCATCAAAAAATTTAATCGCTTCTTTAATTACTTTAGGATTAGATATATCTACCCCAGCAATCTTTAATAATTCAACTGGATAATCTCTATTCCCTGTTTTTAAAAACTCTAAATAATTATTAAGGGCATTTTCTTTATTCTCAATAATATCATTGACAATTTTACAAGCCGCCGAAATACCAGTTGCATATTGATAAACATAAAAATTAACATAAAAATGATGAATTCTAGCCCATTCATATTTTATTTCTTCATTTATATGAACCGCTGGACCAAAATACTTTTTATTTAAATCATAATAAATTTGAGCTAATAACTCATGAGTTAATATTTCATTATTACTAACTCGCTTATGAATTTCTAATTCAAATTCGGCAAACATTGTTTGTCTAAAGAATTTCCCTCTAAAGAATTCTAACATATTACTTAAGATATATAACTTTTCATCTTTATTAGTAGAATGTTTTAACAAATATTTATATAATAATAATTCATTAACAATGGCTACTATTTCAGCTATAAAAATTTTATAATTTGCATCTTGATATTCATTATGTTTTTTCGAGTAATAACTATGCATTGAATGCCCTAGTTCATGAACTAAAACTAATATATCATTAAAACAACCTTGATAATTTAAAAACACATATGGCCGACTATCATAACAAGTACAGGAATAAGCCCCATTCCTTTTTCCTTTATTACTATATATATCTATCCATCTTTCAGAAAATGCTTTATTTAAATTTTTAAGATAATCTTCACCCAAAATAGATAAAGCCTTAAAAATAATTTCTTTCGCTTCTTCAAATTCATAGGTTTTATTTATCCCTTTAGTCATTGGAATATAAATATCATATAATGTTAATTCTTCTAAATCCAAATGTTCCTTTTTTAATTGACAATATTTATGTAATACTTTTATTTCCTTATTTACTACTTCAATTAAATTATAATAAATCTTAGAATCAATATTACTATCAAACAATCCACTTTCTAAAACACTTGAAAAACCTCTAAGATTAGCAAGTGCTACATTTTTTTCAACTTCAAAAGCTAAACTCGTTGCTAAAGTATTTTTAACGCTTTCATAACCTTTATATAATGTCATAAAAGCTTGTTTTCTAACTTCCCTATTAGTTGATAAAATGTATTTATTATAATTATTATTAGTAAGTTCGACTAAATTTCCCTTTTCATCAGTAATTGCTTCAAAGGTTAAATCAGTATTTCTTAATAATTTTGAAATATTATTAGAAACTGAAAAAAGTTTTGATAATTTTGAAATTAAATTTTCTTCAATTTCTGATAAAGTATACTTTTTAAAACGATATATGTCTTGTAACATCCGCCTATAATTTAATAGTTCTGGTAATTTTTCGATATATTTTTCTATTTTAGAATAATCATCCTTAATTAATTCTGGAACAACATATGAAGTTTTATCTAAAAATAAGACTTTTAAATTTTCAACTTCACCCTTTAATTTTTGATAATAGGTATTACCTATATCTTCATCTCCCTTTAAAATGGTATAGGCTCTTAATTTTAAGAATCTTCTTTCTAACCATAAAAAGTCTTTTAAAGTTTTTAATAAATTTTCAGGATTCTCTAAGATAATGCCTTTATATTTAGAAAACTCATTTATTTTATTTTCTAATTCTTTGTATTCCTGATACCAATCTTCGCTATTTTTATAAATTAAGGTTAAATCCCATTTATAACAATCTTTTATTTCTGCTCTTGTTTTTTCTTTAATAGGCATAGTTTCTCCTTTTCATAATTAATGTAGAAGTCAATTGACTTCTACATTCTTTTATTTTTCTTCGAACTCAGCATCTACGACATTATCATCTTCTGGTTTTTCTTCAGTTGTTTCTTCTGTTTCTTCTGTTTCTTCTGTTTTCTCATTAGCACTTGCTTCTTGAGCTTTCTTCGCTTCTTCTTCATAAACTTTTGTTGCTAATTTCATCGCTGTTTCATTTAATTTTTCTTGTTTTGCTTTAATATCTTCAAGGTCTTCCTTTTCTAAAGCATCACGTAATTCTTTTATTTCTGTTTCAGCTTGTTCTTTATCATTAGTCTCAACTTTATCGCCTAAATCTTTAATTGCTTTTTCAGTCGCAAAAATTAATTGTTCGCTTTCATTTCTTAAATCAGCTTCTTCTTTCCGTTTAGCATCAGCTTCTTTATTTGCTTCGGCTTCTTTTACCATTTTTTCTATTTCATCTTCACTTAAAGACCCTGATGAAGTTATAGTAATCGATTGTTCTTTATTAGTTCCTAAATCTTTAGCTTTTACATTAACAATTCCATTGGCATCAATATCAAATGATACTTCTATTTGTGGAATTCCACGAGGGGCTGGTGGAATATTTGTTAATTGAAATCTTCCTAAAGTTTTATTATCATTAGCCATTGATCTTTCCCCTTGTAAAACATGAATATCAACTGCTGGTTGATTATCAGCTGCCGTTGAGAAAACTTGACTCTTGCTTGTTGGGATGGTTGTATTTCTTGGGATTAATACCGTTGATACTCCTCCTAAAGTTTCAATTCCAAGTGATAGTGGAGTTACATCTAATAAGACTATATCTTCAACATCTCCTACTAAAACACCAGCTTGAATCGCTGCTCCCATCGCAACTACTTCATCAGGATTAACGCCTTTGCTTGGTTCTTTTCCTAATTCTTTAGCAATGAGCTCTTGAACTCTTGGAATTCGGGTTGAACCCCCTACTAAAATTGTTTTATCAATATCACTTGCTTTTAAACCAGCATCTTTTAAAGCATTTCTAACTGGTATTAAAGTCGAATCAATTAAATCGCTTGTTAATTCTTCAAATTTAGCCCTAGTTAAATTCATTTCCAAATGAACTGGTCCATCTTCCCCTTGAGAAATAAAGGGTAAAGAAATTTGAGTTGAAGTTATCCCACTTAATTCCTTTTTGGCTTTTTCTGCTGCATCTTTTAAACGTTGCATAGCCATTTTATCTTTCGACAAGTCGATTGAGTTTTCCTTTTTAAATTCTTTTACTAAATAATCAATAACACAATTATCAAAGTCATCACCACCAAGTTTATTATTACCACTAGTTGATTTAACTTCAAAAACTCCATCTCCTAATTCAAGAATTGAAACATCAAATGTTCCACCTCCTAAATCATAAACTAAAATTTGTTCTGTTTTATCAGATTTATCAAGCCCATATGATAATGCGGCTGCCGTTGGCTCATTAATAATTCTTTCTACTTCTAAGCCTGCAATTTTACCAGCATTTTTAGTTGCTTGCCTTTGAGCATCATTAAAATATGCTGGGACAGTAATAACTGCTTTGGTAACACTATGCCCTAAATAAGTTTCGGCTGTTTTCTTTAAATCAGATAAAATCATCGCACTTATTTCCTCTGGTGTATACTCCTTTTTATTTACTTTTATCTTTTTAGCATCTCCCATTAATCTTTTAATTGATGATACTGTATGTGGATTAGTAACCATTTGTCTTTTGGCTGCTTCCCCAACAATTATTTCATCGTTTTTAAAAGCAACGACTGATGGAGTTGTTCTTCCTCCTTCAGGATTAGCAATTATTTTTGCTTCTCCCCCTTCATAAATACTAACACAACTATTAGTTGTTCCTAAATCAATTCCTATTATTTTACTCATTTTTTTTCACCTTCCTATTCGCTTACTCTGACCATTGCTGGTCTAATTACACGATCTTTTAATAAATAACCTTTTTGAAGAACCTCTAGAACCATTCCCGGTTCAGTTGCTTCTACTTTCGTTGTCATAACTGCTTGATGGTAGACTGGATTAAATGGTTTATTATTTCCATCGATAGCTATAATTTCATATTTTTCAAGCATATTTTTAAAATCAACATAAATCATTTTAAAACCGGCTAAGAATTTAGATACTTCATCTTCTAAATCTTCATCATCCATTTTTATTGCTCGTTCAAAATTATCTAAGAGTGGCAATATTTCTTTTACTAAATCTTCATTAGCATATTTAAGCATTCGACTAATTTCTTCTTCCTTTCGTTTCCGATAATTAATTAGTTCAGCTTGGGTTCGAAGATTCTTTTCTTCTAATTCCTTAATTTGAATTTTCAATTTTTCTTTATCATCCTTCTTTGTTTTTTTCTTAGCTCTTTTAACTGTTTTCTTTTCAGATTCATCATTTTCATTTATTTCTGTTACTTCTATATTTGGCTGTTCTTCTTGATCAATTGCTTTACTATTTTCCTTTTTTTCATCGGTTTCCTTTTCATCAATTAATTTTTCCATTCTCACTCTCCTATATTTTCTTTAATATATTCCAGCAGTGCCAAAACTCGATCATATTCCATCCTTTTGGGTCCAATAATAGCAATAGTGCCTTTTTCACCATTAACTTCATAACTTGTTTTTATTAAACCAACATCATCACTAAACTCATTCTCACTACCAACATATATATTAATTCCTTTATTTTCTTCTTTTATACTTCTTATTAATTCTTGATCATCAAACTTTCTTAATAGATTGCCTATTTTATTAGTATCACTAAACTCTGGTTGTTTTAAAATATTACTTGCTCCAGTAATACGAACCTTGGAATCTTTTGAAAAATCACTAAAAGCAGTATAAAAGGCATTGTATAAGGTTTCATATTGAGAAACATATTTTGAAATTATTGGTTTAATTTCAAATTCTAATTTAGTACTAATTTCTTCAATTAAAGTTCCAACAATTAATTTATTTATTAAATCAATTGTTTTTTGAACTTCTTCAAGACTAACTGTTGCTTCAATAAAAATGTTTTTGTGCTCAACATGACCTTTATCAGTAATAACAATTGCAATAATTCTATTTTCATCAAGTGGAATCGCTTCAACTTTACTTAATCGATTGTTTTTTGAGGCTTCTCCTAAAACAACTGACGTATAATTAGTTAAATCTGAAATAATTTCCATGCTTTTTAAAATAACATCACTTATCATTAATGATTTATTATGAAAAATTGTCTGTAATTTTAAAACATCTTCTCCAGTTAGCTTTTTGGGTTCCATAATATTATCAACATAATAGCGATACCCCTTTTCACTTGGAATCCGCCCAGATGAAATATGGGTTTTCTCAATAAAGTTTTGTTCTTCTAAAAATGCCATTTCATTTCTTATTGTCGCACTTGAACATTTTAAACTATTACATAATGATTTTGAACTAATTGCTTTGGCTGTTTTAATATGCTCTTCAATAATTAATTTTAAAAGTTCAGCTTGCCTTTTTGTAATTATGCTATCACCTACCATCTTTTAGCACTCCAATTTTGAATGCCATTTAATTATACTATAAGGTTTTTGGCAATGTCAATAGAAGAGTGCCAGATATTTATATTTTATGCTATTTTGTATTTTATATCCCTTTTTTTATTGAAAATAAAAAACATCATAAATGATGCTATTTTAATATTTTTGATATAATAGGCAACATAATAACAACTAAAACTAAAATTGAAAATAAAATAACAATAAAAGCCACACTTCGATTTTTATTAAGATCAGTTTCAATTTGTTTTAGTTCTTCTTCTTTTTCAAACTTTTCAAATTCATAACTAATATTATTTTTTGAATTATCTAATCCTTCATTATCTAAAATTTCTGATAAATTTTCATTTGAAGATGTTTCTTCAATAACATCATTATCAATGGTTTCAAGTGGTTCTTCTACTTTTGATGGCTCGACTGCGTCTTCATTTTTTTCAACATCAGTAAACTCTGATATCCAGTCATTATTTACATCATTAGAATTAAGGTTATCAGTTATTTTAATATCTTCTTCAATTATTTCAAATTCATCAATCAATTCATTATCCTTATCCATAACCTCATCTCCTCTTTATAAATAAATTATACCAAAAAGAAATTGAAAAAGATAGTCTATATTATTAATTATTTTTAGATAATATAATAAATTTATATAATTTAAAGTCCAAAACGACTAGCCACTTGTAAAAAACCCCAAACATCATTATTATTATCAATAACTATTATATACCAAGCTCGACTCCACTTATCTGTATCAATAGTTACCATTTTTTTTATTCCAATATCTTCAAATTGATTTTCAATATTATAATCATCCCAATCATCCCAACATACATCCGTTTTTATATGTAAAACATCATTATTATCCCTAAAAACTAATGGTTTTGCTTCTTTGAACTGAGAGATTACGTTCCCATTAGGATTTTCACCAAGTTCATATAACTCCCCATCATCTAAATCCAATTCCAACTCACACCAATTATACTGATCCTCACTATCATTATAAAAATATCCATGAATATAACCGTCCCTATCTACATATATCTCTGCTGTGATTAAATCAACTATAAAAATATTATTATCTGCATTTATGGTTTCAATATAATATTTGTAATTACCATCATCAAAAAAAACCTTATGAACCTTTCCACTATTATCAACAATTATAAACTCCCCATTAGAATATCTAGCAAAACTATTTATTACCTTTACTATTCCATCCACATTTATAACACCTAAATTTTCAATTTCATCATATTCATCAACGTCCCTTTCTTCATCAATATTAATTCTATAAATATTATTATTTTCATTTATTACATCTATATAATACCAATCACTAGTTAATATTTTATATGGTTTTCCTATCTCATTATAATTTAAATCTAATATTTCAAATTTATCAAGAATTTCATTATAAAACCTTATTTTATTATCAGCATCTATATATACGTCTTTACTATATATATCTATCACTTCTTCTAATATTTCCCTAGCATCATTTCTAAAATGAAATGTTAATGATGATAAATCAGCATATTCTTCCTCTTCTAAATCATAATAACTTCCTGATCCTAATTCTACTAAGGAACTATTAGGTACAAACCTTATTACCTTTTTATCCATAAACTTTTTTTCAAGATATACTTTTACTTTATCTTCTGATAAATATTCATATCCATCTACTTCATATAAATCCCCATCATCTGACAATATATATCCAAAACAGATATCTCTTATATTTAAATTAAAAATATCATCATCATAATAAAAAACATTTTCTATAAACATTATCTCTTCATCTTCATATTCTAATTCATAAAATTTGTTCTCTATAGTTTTAATTAGATATTCATCAAATATCTTTATATCAGAACTCAAGTCACTTATATCTATACTTTCATTATAATACGTATAAAGCTTTACTTTATAAAGTTCTCCATCTTCCTTTTTTACATATAAAACTCCCCAATCAAATCCATGATGATTATAATTCCAATAATTAATTTCACCTATCAAACTATCTACATTCTCATCTATAGTAGTTCCATCATATAATATTAAATCCTTTCCTGTAGTAAGATATCCTCCCAAAAGTATTTCTGTTACATTATCTATTTCTCCTACTAATTCATAATTTTCACAATCATAACTTTTCAAACTATTATTATCATCATTAAATAATACTACCAAATTATAATTATGCCAATCAAAACTAAAATCCTTTATATTTATATTTTCCATTACAGTAACCATATTATTATTAACATCTATAAGACTATCTTCTGTTAACATAAAACCTTCATAGTATTTAATGATTGAAACCCCATTATTAGAAGTATCGCTTTGATTTAAAAACTTATTATCTAAAAACTTTACTGGAAATCTTTCAAACACATCATCATTATCCCAATAAAAAGGACCAAAATCCCTTAATTCATTACTTACAAGATATTTAATATCATTATTTGATGTCCTTAATTTTATTACAGCATCCCCCTCAACTGTTATTTCGGCATCAACTATTTCCCATTCTACATCATCCATTTCTAATTCACAATTATCTTCTTCTGGATATTTTGTTAAGGTTATTTTAGTATCATTATATCCTTTACGAGTACACCAAACACCATTTGTTATCGCTAAACTAACTTTACCATTTGCAGCAACTACGATTCCTTGTTTTGGCTTTGTACCTTTAAAATCTAATTTTTCACCTTCACTTAATACATTGTTTTCATATTTACTAAAAAAATCCCCTTGTTTTCCCTTTAAAATGTTTCTTTCAGTTTTAAATTCAGCTGATTTTGCTATTCCATAGGCTGACGCTCGAAAGGCTTCTTTTCTCGCATCCTGAATTATTTTTAAAATTAAGGGTGTTA
>CAZGXD010000025.1:0-10798 GCA_964529625.1 uncultured Muribaculaceae bacterium | reverse complement strand
GTTATGAAAAAACTATTTTTTTTAATGTTAATCTTTTTAATATTACCAATTAATATTCAAGCATTTACCACGAGTGCTGAATGTGGAATTTTAATGGATCAAAACAGTAACCGAATTATTTATGAAAAAAATATTCATAAGGTTAAAAGTGTTGCGAGTATTAGTAAAATAATGACGGCTATTTTAGCAATTGAAAGTAATAAATTAGAAGATATTGTTGTAATAGATGATGAAGTTTTAAAAGCCTATGGCTCAGCAGTGTATCTTAAAATAGGTGAACAAATTTCCCTTTTAGATTTAGTTTATGGATTAATGCTACGAAGTGGAAATGATGCTGCCTTAGCAATTGCTAAATATGTTGCCCTTGATGTTGATGAGTTTGTTGAATTAATGAATCAGAAAGCCAAATTAATTGGAATGAAAAAAACAACTTTTAATAATCCTAGTGGTTTAGATAATGAAAAAGGTAATTATTCAACTGTTTATGATATGGCTTTATTAACTAGTTATGCGATGAAAAATGATATTTATCGAAAGATAACTGGAACTAAACGGCATGTTGTAAAAACAAATATGAATGTTTATGAATGGATAAATAAAAATAAATTATTAACTTTATATAAAAATGCAACTGGTGGGAAAACTGGCTTTACGGAAATAGCCAAAAGAACTTTAGTAACAACAGCTAGTAAAGATGGTTTAGATTTAGTATCGGTTACTTTGAATGATGGCAATGATTTTTATGATCATCAAGCCTTATTTGAGGAGGGCTTTGAAACATATAAAAATTATAAGATTTTAATGGCTGATAAAATTAATATTTTAAATGAAAGTTATTATAAAAGACCTTTTTATTTAAAAAATAGTTTTAATTATCCTTTATTAGAAATAGAAATTGATAATATTTATTTAAAATTTAAATTAGAAAAAAAACGATTTTATGAAGATGGTGATCAAGTCGGGCTAGTTAAAGTAATTTTAGGTGATGAAGAAATATATGAAGATGCCATCTATATTAGTAAGGGAGAAGTAAAGAAAAAAAATAAATTTTTAAGTTGGTTTAAAAGTTTATGGTAAATAGAATTTGGAGTGCCTTTATTATTATTGGAATCGTTTTTACCTTATTAACTGGTCAACTTGAATTAATAAATAAAATTATTTTAGAGAGTACAAAATCTACGTTTGATTTAACCGTTCAAATTTTTCCTGTTATTGCTCTTTGGCTTGGAATTATGAATATTGCTCAAGTATCAGGATTATTAAAAAAAATATCAGAACTTATTTCTCCATATTTAGGAAAACTATTTCCTGGAATTCCTAAAGGTCATGAGGCTCTAAGTTTAATAGCTTCTAATATTGTTATAAATATGTTTGGACTTGGAAATGCCGCCACTCCTTTTGGCCTAAAAGCTATGCAATCGTTACAAGAACTGAATGATAAAAAAGAAACAGCTAGTGATAGTATGGTAACCTTTTTAATAATTAATACTAGTGGAGTAACTCTTATTCCGACAACTGTTATTTCAATGCGAATGATGTATGGTAGTAATCATCCCACCGAAATAGTGTTAGCCTGTATTTTAGCGACTGTAATATCATCCTTATCAGGAATTATAATTGATTATATTATTAGAAAGAGGGGGAAAAGTGCTTAATTTTCTTTCTGAATTAATGATACCGTTAATGGTATTATTTATTGTATTGTATGGAATTAATAAAAAAATTAACGTTTATGATGCTTTTGTTAATGGTTCAGTTGAAAGTTTTAAAATGATATTAACTATTTTTCCTTGTATTTTAGCAATGATATTAGGGATTAATATCTTTTTACAAAGTGGAATTTTAACCGGTGTTCTTAATTTAATTAGGCCTTTTCTTTTGAGTTTAAAGGTTCCCGTTGAAATAATCCCGATGGCTTTAATGCGTCCAATTTCAGGTAATGCGACTTTAGCAATTCTTAATAACCTTTTATTAGAATATGGGCCAGATAGTTTAATTGGAAGATTAGGGTCAGTTATTCAGGGCTCGACTGAGACAACCTTTTATGTTTTAACTCTATATTTTGGGAGTGTTGGAATAAAAAAAATAAGACATGCGATGTGGACAGGATTGGCTGTTGATTTAATTGGGATAATTTCTAGTATTATAATTGTATTATTGTTTTTCGGTTCTTAAAATTGTATAATATATATTAGGTGGTTTTATGGAAAGAATTCAAAAAGTAATATCTGATTATGGATATTGTTCGAGAAGAAAAGCAGAACAATTTTTAATTGATGGACAAGTAAAAGTTAATGGGGAAAAAATAACTAAACTTGGTTATAAAGTTGAACCTAAAGATATTATTGAGGTTCAAGGACAACCATTAGAAAAGCAAGAAAAAGAATATATTTTGCTTAATAAACCACGTGGAGTTGTTACAACAACTAAAGATGAAAAAAATCGAACGACTGTAATTGATCTTATTGCTAGTAAAAAAAGACTATATCCAGTCGGACGGCTTGACTATGACACTACCGGGTTATTAATTTTAACTAATGATGGTCAATTAGCCAATTTAATTATGCATCCTAGTAATAGAATAGAAAAAGTTTATCTTGTTAAAATAAAAGGAATTTTAAATCAAACGACAATAAAAAAACTAGAACATGGGATACTAATAGAAGGTACTATGACTTCAAAGGCTAAAGTTAGAGTATTAAAGACTGATAAAAAAAAGGATGTTAGTATGGTTGAATTAATAATTTATGAGGGAAGGAATCAACAAGTAAAAAAAATGTTTTCTGCCGTTGGACATGATATTTTAAAATTAAAAAGAGAAAGAATATCCTTTTTGACATTAGGAGATTTAAAAATAGGAGAATATAGGTATTTAAATAATAAGGAAATAAAAAAATTGTATAATGAAGTATTAGTGAGGAGTAAGTTAAAATGATAAACGATATTGATTACTTAACTGGTTTATTTAATTTTTTTTATTTAAAGAAAAATTATCATAACTATATAAATAAAAGGGAACAATGCTATTTAATAGTAATTGATTTAAAACAATTAAAATATATAAATGATAATTTTGGCCATGAAGCAGGAGATAAAAGTATAGTTGCTTTTACTAGTTCTCTTAGTAATCTTTTTTCAGATTCATTATTTATTAGGAGAAGTGGTGATGAATTTGTTATTGTTACTGATTTAGAATATTCAGATATTATTGATAATTTTAAAGAAGTGATTGAAGATTTAAAAAACAAACAAGAAGCTGGATTAATTCCACTTGCGTTTGCATTTAATTGTGGAATTAAAAAAGTTGAAAAGGATTTAACTGATACTTTATATAAAGCTGATCTTACTATGTATGAAGCTAAAAATAATAATGTTCTTTATAAAAATTATCGTGAAGAGTTTTTAAAAGAAGAAAAGGAAAAAGAAAAGTTTTTAAAAGAAATAAATAAACTAATAAAAGCTAAAGGGATTAATTATGTGGTTCAAAAGGTATACAATATTGACGGTAAAACTCCTTTGATAGGTCAAATTTATTCTCGTGATAAAAATGGTTTATCTATTTTTACTGATGATAAATTGAAAACTTTAAAAGTTAATTATAAAATAAAAAGTATAGATATTTTAAATTTGCAAGAATTAATAAAAAAGGTATTACCTAAAAGGGATAAGAAAATTAAATATATGATAAATGTTTATTATTCAACTTTATTTTCTAAAGAGAATAAAACTCTTAATTTATTACGACAATTAAAAGAAGAAAGTCATTATGATTTTCAAAATATTATTTTAAATATTAATGTTTTAGGCTATCAAAATTCTATTTATAAATTAGTAAATATAATTAGGGATTTAAAAGAGTTGGGCTTTTTGATTTGTCTTGATTGTATAAGTTCTGATGAAGCCGATATAATTTTACCAATCATAGCAATCTTAAAAATTGATTATGTTATTATTAGTAAAAAGTCCTTAATTAAAGGCATGAATGAAAATAAATATAATAAGGTTTTAAAGAAAATAACAGAATTATTATTAGAATTAGAAATAATTCCTATCTTTATTAATGTTGAAAATGATAATGAAGTTGATTATATAAATCAGATTAGTGATAAGTGTTTAATAAGAGGTTATTTTTATGGGAAAGAAGAGTCAATAAAAAAATAGTGCTTAGGTGCACTATTCTTCAACCCATTCAATCGCACTAGTTGGACAAGCATCGATAGCTTCTTGAACATTTGCTGTTAAATCCTCGGAAACTTCATCAACAATTACTTGAGCTACATCTTCAACAATAAACACATCACTAATAATAGATTCACATAGACCACAAGCAATACAATCTTCTTCAATAATTTTTACCCTTTTCATATTTCCTCCTTTTATTATTATAGTTAAAAAAGGTATAAAATGCAATATAATGTTTAAAAAAAATAATAATTATGATATTATAGTATTAGTTAATGAGGTGTCTTAATGAGAAACAGAAGAATGGAAAAATATTATAAATCTAGTAGTAAGGTTAGTAGTCGTTGCCTTAAAAATGAAGAGTTATATCGAACAATTTATGATACCTCAGAGTATACTAATATTGAGGGAATTGCAAGTATTGAGAAAACTAATCAAATTGATTTGACTCAGATTCAAGAATTTTTAAAAAAGATGGAAAAAAAGGAAGAACCAAAAATTGATGATAATGTTAATAAACCAAAAGAAATTCATAAAACTCAAACCTCTGTTATGGATGATGAAGTAAAAAATTATGATATTAGAGATGTATTAAATAAAGCTAAAACAGATCGTCCCCAACAAAATATGGAACATTATCAATTAAATAATACTCATTATAATATCTTTAAAAAAATAAAAATGGAAGAACCAACTTCCGAACAAGAACTAAAAGAATTAATTCATACCATTACTAATACTAGTATGTTAAATAAATTAGAAGATCGGGAATTAAGTTTAAATTTATTATCGTCGTTACAAGCTGGTGAAGAAACGATGATTAGAGAAAAACAAGAATTAGAAGAACAAGAGAAAACTGATATTAATATTGACCAAATTGATAAATCATTTTTTACTTCTGGTTTAAATTTTTGTGATGAAGATTTTGAAGATTTAAAAGATCTAAATAAAAATTTAAAGAAAAGTAATTTTTTAATTAAAGCGTTAACATTTTTAATAATTTTTATTATTATAGCAGCTGTAATTTATTTTATTTATACTATTTATAAACCATAAATAAATTATTGTTTGTAATAAAAAAGGAGAATTATGAAAAAGGTAATTAATTGGGATATAATTGATAGAAGAAATATTTATGAGCAACTTTTAGAAGTTTTAGATAAGCACCAAAAAAATGATAGATTAAATATTGAAAATAATTGTGATACTAATGAAAAGGATAATTATTTAAAATATTTGGAAGAGGTTTATAAGCTTTATAATCAAAAATTAATTAAAATAAAAAAGATTAATAATCAAAGTGATTTAGAGAAAAAAAAGCATCTTGAAATTATATGGAAAATGGATAATATAATGGGATTATCAAAGAAACAAAGGTTATTGATGATACTATCTTATGGAGTATTAGTAGATTATTTTAAAAAGTTGCTTACAAGAAGTGAAGAAGCAATATTTATGTTATCGGCATGCTCTTCTGACCTTGATTTAGAGGATTATACATTTTATATTGGAGTATTGAGTGATAAACGAATTGCTGAATTATTAGTAGAAAAAACAGATAATTTAGGTGAACAAGTTAATTTAGCTTATGATATAATGGATTCTCAAGATAATTTTCCATATGATTTTATTACTAGTGAAAATTATGAAGAACTTGTAAATAATGGTATTAATATTCTAAATAAATATGATGTTAGTAAAGAAAAGAAAAACATAAAATAATCTTAATAATTTTATTAAAATTTTAGTGTTTTTAGGTAGTAGGGTTTGAGAGGTTGAGATAATGGATGAGGTACTAGAAGAGATACATAAAAAAATGGAAGATGGGGTAAGAAGAGAGGTTTTTCCAGGAGCAACATATGCTATTTTGTATAAAGGACAAACTTTTTTTAATGTGGTAGGAAATAAATCATTATATCCAAAAGTAGAAACAAATAGTTTACATACGATTTATGATTTAGCATCTTTAACTAAAGTAATAGTGATTAATTTTTTAATTGGAAAGTTATTGGAGAAAGGAATTATTAATCTAACTGATCCTATTAAAAAGCATTTTCCAACTTTTAGACATACTGATATAACTATTGCTGATGTATTAACTCATTCTTCTGGTTTACCTGCTAATGTTAATTGGAGACATATTAAAACTAAAGAAGAGTATTTAAATTTAATTTTAAATGTTGATCAAAAAATAGAAAAAGGTAAAGAGGCTGTGTATTCAGATATAGGTTTTATTATTTTAGGAAAATTAATAGAAACTGTTACTAATACTTCTCTTGATATATTAGCTAATGATTATATTTTTTCGAAATTAGAAATGTTTGAAACTAGATATAATCCGATTGATATAGAGAGATGTGCACCGACTGAAAAGGAGGGAGATATCTATATTAGGGGGGTTGTTCATGATAAAAAGGCTAGGTTATTTGATGGAGTAGCAGGACATTCTGGAGTTTTTAGTCCTATTTATGATGTGGTAAAATATGCCCAAATGATTTTAAATGATGGGGTTTATAAAAATAATCAAATTATTTCCAAAGACATAATTGAGATGTGGTATCAGCCGATTATATCTGATTTAAAAGGAAGAAATAGAACCCTTGGTTGGATTGAAGGAGCATCAGCGAATCTTTGTCCTAACATTTCAAAAAAGGCGATTTATCATCCTGGATTTACTGGGACTAGACTGCTAATTGATAAAGGTAATGAAATTGCTATAATTGTCTTATCTAATCAAGTTCATCCTAATCGAAATAATGAAGCATTTGGAGATTTTTGGATGGAAGTAGCAAATTTAATTTATAAATTATTAATAGTTTGAGGGGTGAAAAATGAAAGATATAAAGAAGTTATTAAAATATTTAAAGCCTTATAAGAAGTGGGTTATTTTAGCCCCTCTTTTAATTTTTGTGGAAGTAACTATGGATTTATTATTACCAAAAATGATGGCTAATATCGTTAATATTGGAATCGGAGGTAATAATTTTAAATATATTCTATTTAATATTAGTTTAATGTTTGGATTAACCCTAATGGGTATTGTTGGAGGACTAGGTAGCGTTTATTTCTCAACTATGGTTGGAGAATCAGTTTCATCAGATATTCGTGATGATCTATTTGAAAAAATTAATAGTTTATCTTTTTTTAATTTTCATAAGTTAAAACCAGGACCATTAATTACCATTTTAACCAATGATACTGAAACAATCGGGAATGCGATGAGAATGACGTTAAGGTTTATTTTTAGAATTCCGATTATTATGGTTGGTAGTATTATTATGGCTATAATAATAAGCCCTAGATTATCATTAATATTATTGTTCTTTATTCCCCTTATAATTATTGCAATTACTATGGTTATAAAAAAAGCATTTCCTTTTTTTAAAACAACTCAAGAAACAGTCGATGAAGTAAATTCAGTAGTTCGAGAAAATTTAGCTGGAATTAGAGTCGTAAAATCGTTTGTTCGAGAAGATTATGAAATCAAAAAATTTGCTAGAGTTAATCAAAAAATGAAAGATATCATGATAAAAGCAATGGGATTATTAGCTCTAACAATGCCATTAATGATGTTTTTTATTAATTTAGCGACTGTTTTAGTTCTATGGTATGGGGGTAGATTAACTGTTATTGGGACCTTAGAAATAGGAAATATTATGGCTTTCATTCAATATTTAACTAATATTTTAACAACTATTTTAATGGCATCAATGGTTATTGCCGTTACAACAAGGAGTTCCGTCAGTGCCCATAGAATTAATAAAATTTTTGCTTTAAAAGAAGATGTTAAAAACCCTAATCATCCGATTAATATAGAGACAATAAAAGGTAAAGTAGAATTTCAAAAGGTTAATTTTTCATATCAAGAAGGAAGTGGAGACTTAGTTTTAAAAGATATTAATTTTTGTATTCAACCAGGAACGAAAGTTGCCATTTTAGGTTCAACTGGAAGTGGTAAATCAACTTTAGTAGCCCTTATGGCAAGATTTTATGATCCAACTTCAGGTACTATTTTAATTGATGATATAGATATTAAAGATTATCCATTATCATTTTTAAGAGATAAAATTAGAGTTGTTTTCCAACAATCATCATTATTTTCTGGAACCATTAAAGAGAATATTAAATATGGTAATTCAAACGCAACTGATAAAGAAGTTATAAAGGTATCTAAAATAGCCCAAGCTCATAATTTTATAACTAAGTATGATAAAGGATATGATTATCTAGTTGAGCAAGGTGGGACTAATTTAAGTGGTGGTCAAAAACAAAGAATATCATTAGCTAGAGCTCTTATTATAGATTCACCAATTTTAATTTTAGATGATACAATGAGTGCGATTGATTTAGAAACAGAGAAAAAAATTCAACAATCATTAAAAAGAGAATTAAAAAATAAAACCGTCTTTATTATAACCTCACGAGTCGCAACTGCTCTTGATACTGATAAAATAATAGTGCTTGATGATGGTCAAGTTTCAGCAATTGGAACTCATAAAACTTTAATCAAAAGTAGTCCTCTTTATAAGAGTATTTATAAATCACAAATAACTAAGGAGGGATGTTAAATGAGAAAAATGTTTATGAAAGAAAAAATAACAAATCCTAAAGGAACGATTAAAAGATTAGGGTCTTATTTAAAAGAAAAAAAAGTCGGGCTTATTATAGTTGTTATTATGGTTATTTTATCAACTGTTGCTACTATTTTAGGTCCTGCTTTAATATCAATTGCAATTGATAAATTTATTGCTTTCGGGCAAATACAAAATCTAAAAAAATTATTGTTATTATTGGGAATAATATATTTATTAGCAGCCTTGTTTAACTATTTATCAGGTTATATAATGGTTTTAATTTCAGAAGCCGTGCTTTTTAATCTTAGAAAGGATTTATTTAACCGTCTTGAAAGGCTATCATTAAGTTTTTTTGATAAGAATAAACGGGGTGATTTAATGAGCCGATTTACTAATGATATTTCAGTTATTAATGATACTTTAAATGGAGCGGTTATTCAAATGATTAATAGTGTTTTAATTATTATCGGAGTAACTATTATTATGTTTGTTCTTAATCCCGTTTTAGCTCTAACCACGATATTAACAATTCCTTTATTTATTTTTTTTGTTCTTGGAATAAGTAAAAAAACAAAAAAATACTATAAAAGAAGACAAAATTCATTAGGAAAATTAAATGCTTATGCTGAAGAAAGAATAAGTGGAATTAAAGTGGTTAAAAGTTTTGGTAAAGAAAAGGAAACTGTTTTAAGCTTTAAAGAATATAATCATAATTTCAAAAAAGACTCTATTAAAGCATCGTTATATTCAGGGCTAGTAATGCCAATTAATATTGCTACTACTAATCTTGGAAATGTAGTAATAATTATGGTTGGAGCAATAATGGTAGTTAAGGGAAAAGCAACAATTGGTAATATTTTAGCCTTTTTGACTTATTCTAGAATGTTTAGGCGTCCTATTAGTCAATTGGCAACTATTTATTCATCAATTCAGGCTTCTATTGCTGGAGCAGAACGAATTTTTGATATTATAGATCAAGAAATTGAGGTTAAGAATGTCAAACAACCACTAAGTTTAGAAACAATAAAAGGGGAAGTTGAATTTCAAAAGGTTAATTTTGGTTATGATAAAGAATTGGTTCTTAAAGATATTGACTTAAAAGTTAAACCAGGTCAAAACATTGCTTTAGTTGGACCGACAGGGGCAGGTAAAACAACGATTATTAATTTGTTATCAAGATTTTATGATTTAAATTCCGGAGTTATTTTGATTGATGGAAAAGATATTAGTAAAGTGAATAAAGCTGATTTACGAAAAAAAATTGGAATTGTGCTACAAGATACTTATTTATTTAAAGGAACAGTTTTTGATAATATAAAATATAGTAAAGAAGATGCCACTTTAGAAGAAGTAATTGAAGTTTGTAAAAAGGCTCAGGCTCATTCTTTTATTAGACGATTACCAGATGGTTATTATTCGTTAGTTGAAGAAGAAGGAGTTAATTTTTCTCAAGGCCAGCGCCAATTGATTTCTATTGCTCGGGCTTTGTTAGCAAATCATGAAATTTTAATCTTAGATGAAGCAACAAGTAATGTTGATACAAGAACAGAAATGGCAATTCAATTAGGGATGAAAAAATTAATGAAAGGAAAAACCAGTTTTGTTATTGCCCATCGTTTATCGACAATTCAAAAAGCTGATAAAATATTAGTTATTGATAAAGGTAAAATAATAGAAAGAGGACAACATAATACGTTAATTAAGAAAAAGGGCTTTTATTATAATTTATATAATAGTCAATTTAATAATTAGGCTTGTATTTCAGAAAGTTGTTATGGCAAATTATTTTGTGTTTTAATTTAATATTATTTTAAGAAAGGGGAATTAAATTACTTATAAATATTAAAGAGTTAAAAATTTTATAGTAGAAAGTGTTTTAGTGGATAATGTTTTAAATAATGTGGGAATGTGCTATAATGTAGTTAATAAATAGGAAGATAAGAAAGGATTGGATAATAAATATGACAAGAGTAAAGAAAATCTTAATAATTAGTATTTTAATGTTAATATTAGTTGGTTGTGGTAAAAAAGAGTACTTAGTA
>CAZGXD010000024.1:8444-10819 GCA_964529625.1 uncultured Muribaculaceae bacterium | reverse complement strand
AGTTACAACCAGATAATGTAATTATAAATAATAAAGAGAATGAAGAACAAAAAAAGAAAGATTTTATTTTAAAAATTGATAAATCTAAGGATAAAATTTTATCTAGTTCAAGTAAAATAGATAGTGAAATAAAAGAGGAATTAGAGGCGATAGATTTTGAAGAAGAATCTATTATAAATAGTAGTAAAAAGAAAGTGAAAAACAAATTAAGTAATAAAGAAAAACAAGTAAAAATGTTTAAATTAGATTTTGTTATTATTTCAATCTTTATGTTATTAATTCCTTTAATTGGATATTATAAGAAAGGATTAAATAAAAGGTCGGAATAAATGATATTCTACTTTTGTCGAAATTGTATAATAAAAATGGTTGATGTGCTAAATTATATTAATGGGGTGATATTATTTTAAAAATTGATACTGAATGCAGAAAAGGAATATTTTTTGTTCGCTTAAATGGTCAATTAACAAAAAATACAATAAAGAAGTTAAATGAAGAAGTTACTTCTACTGTAAAAGATAATGGTATTAAAAATATTGTTTTTAATATTGATGAATTAAATATTATTGATATGAAAGGAATAAATGCTTTGTTTTATAATTATGAATTAATTAAAAATAATAATGGATATAGTTGTTTATGTGGAATAAATAATAATTTAGTTAAGCACCGAATTCAAAATAGTCGATTATTAAATTATATGTATGAATCAAGTGATGAAATAGGGGCAACAAATATAATAAATTTATGTAAGGGGAAATTATATGAATAATGAACAAGTTTCTAAATTAATTCTTGATAATCAAAATTTAATTTATTCCATATCTCATAAGTTTAAAAAATATCAAAATAAAGAAGATTTATTTCAAGTTGGTTGTATTGGACTTATTAAGGCTCATGATAATTTTGATGATAGTTTTAGAGTTAAATTTAGTACTTATGCTTATTCATATATTTTAGGGGAAATGAAAAAATATATTAATCATGATCGGGGAGTAAAAGTAAATCGAGATCTTTTAAAATTAAATTTAAAAATAGAAAAGGCTAATATTTTATTAGCACAGAAATTAATGAGAGAACCAACAACTAAAGAAATTTCTTCATATTTAGAATTGCCTGAATTTGTTATTTATCAAGCATTAAATGTTAATAGTCCTATTCAGAGTTTTAGTGTTCCAATTAATAATAATGATGATAAAGAAATGACCTTACATGATACTGTGGCAATTGTTAATAATTTAGATTTAACTTTATTAATTGCTCTTACTGAAGAAATAAATCATTTAAATAATCAAGACCAACAAATTATAAAAATGCGTTACTATGAGGATATGACTCAAACGGAAGTTGCTGATGTCTTAGGAATTAATCAAGTTCAAGTGTCTAGAAAAGAAAAGTATATTCTTCAAAAGTTAAGAAAGCAATTAAATAATTAAAAATAATTGTTTAATTGTTTTTATTTGTATATTTAAAAAATGAATTCTCATAATAATAAAGGAGGTAAATTATGGATGCTAAAGAATATAAAGAAATAGTTGATAAGCATACTCCAAAAGAAAATTGCTTAAATAATGGCATAATTGCTTTTTTAGTGGGGGGAATGATGGGAGTTTTAGGTGAATTTTTACTTAGGTTATATTCCTATTTTTTGGGAATTAGTACTGCTGAAGCTTCAATTTTTATGATAATGACCCTTATTTTTTTAGGTTGTTTATTTACTGCGTTAGGTTTTTTTGATAAATTTGTTACTTTTGCTAAAGCCGGTTTAATTATTCCTATTACTGGTTTTGCCCATGCAATGATGAGTGCTTCTTTGGAACACCGAAATGAAGGATTAATAACTGGAATTGGTTCTAATATGTTTAAGTTAGCTGGTTCAGTTATTATTTTTGGAATTGTTAGTGCATATACGGTTGGTTTTTTACGATTACTAATATTTGGAGGTTAAAAATGACATTTTTTTATAATAATGTATATATTAATGAAACTAGTTTAATTGTTGGTCCTTATGAAAAAAAAGGTCCTTTAAGTAATACTTTTGATAAAAAATATGATGACTTATATTTTGGTGAAAAAACATGGGAACAAGCTGAAATAAAAATATTAGAAGAAAGTGTAAATCTCCTTCTTACTAAAATTAATAAAAATAAAAAGGATATTGATTTACATATTTCAGGTGATTTGTTAAATCAAATTGTTGCGACTAATTATGCATCAGCTAAAATAGGAATTCCATTATTAGGACTTTACAGTGCTTGTGCAACAAGTGTTGAGAATATTATTGTTGGTGCTAATATGATTGAAGCCGGACAAATAAAAAATTGTATTTGTAGTGTTTCATCTCATAATAATAGTGCTGAAAAACAATTTCGTTA
>CAZGXD010000024.1:0-8344 GCA_964529625.1 uncultured Muribaculaceae bacterium | reverse complement strand
ATTGTATTTGTAGTGTTTCATCTCATAATAATAGTGCTGAAAAACAATTTCGTTATCCAATTGAATATGGGGGAATGAAACCCAAGGTCGCAACTTTTACAACAACGGGGGGGACAAGTTCATATTTAAGTGGTAGCAAAAATGGCATTAGAGTAGAAAGTGGAACTGTTGGAACTGTTAGTGAACTAGGGATTACTGATCCGTATCATATGGGAGCTATTATGGCACCATCAGCTGGTGATGTTATTAATAAACATTTAATTGATACAAAAAGAACAGTTGATTACTATGATTTAATCTTAACTGGAGATTTAGGTAAATATGGTTCTAAAATTTTAATAGATTATATGAAAACAACTTATGGAATTAATTTAAAAAATCATAATGATGCTGGGTTAATGATTTATAATTTAAAAAACCAACCAGTTTATGCAGGTGGTGGGGGCATCGCTTGTATAACTTTAGTTACTTATGGTCATATTTTTAAATTAATGAAAAAGGGAGAATTAAAAAAGGTCTTATTAGTAGCAACTGGAGCTTTATTATCATCGACAATGGCTTTACAAAAACTAGGCATACCTTCAATTTCTCATGCTCTTAGTTTGGAGGTAATATAATGGTTTATTTTAATTCCTTTCTCTTTTGTGGAACAATATGTTTAATTGGTCAAATTATTTTTGATAATACTAAATTAACACCAGGACATGTAACAACTATTTTTGTTGTTGTTGGAACTTTTTTAGATTTATTTAATATTTATGACAAAATAGTTTTATGGGCTGGTGGTGGAGCCTTGGTTCCGATTACTAGTTTTGGTCATTTACTAATTCATGGGGCGTTAGCGAAAGCCTCTAATTTTGGAGTAATGGGATTAGTAATGGGAATGTTTGATTTGACTTCGGCTGGAATCGTTTTTGCTATTTTTTTCTCTTTCGTTTTAGCCCTTATCTTTAAACCGAAGGATTAGAAATTTTAATTGCTTTTGTTTTCTAAAGAATATATAATTATATTAGTATTTAAATGAAAGAGAAGTGATTAAATTATGAAATTAAAAGCAAAAAAGTTTGCCACTGCAGCACATTATGGACAAGTAAGAAAAAGTGAACCAGAAAAACCAATGATAATCCATCCTATTGCAGTTGCAAAAATTTTGGAGAAATATGGTTATGATGATAATGTAGTAAGTGCTGGATATTTACATGATGTTATAGAAGATACTAAATATACTTTTAATGATATTTATACTATTTTTGGTAAGGATATAGCTAATTTAGTTTTATCGGCATCAGAGCCAGATAAATCACTTTCCTGGGAGGAAAGAAAAGCATTAACTATTAAAAATATAAAAACAATTCCATTAAGGAATAAAGCCGTTATATGTGCTGATAAGATTCATAATTTAGAATCTTTAACTAGATTATTGAATCAAAAGGGAAAGAATATTTTTGAATGTTTTAAAAGGGATCATAATAGTCAACTATGGTATTTTGAGAATGTTTATAAAAGTTTAATTTATAACGAGGATAAGGATAACCCATTATTTAAAAGATTGGAAATAGCAATTGAAAATTTTAAAAATGAAATCTTAAAAAATGATGTTAAAGATGGGGGAAAGGTTTTAAAATAATTTTTGCCATTTTTCTTCGTTTTAGTCCTCGTCTTTAAACTAAGAGATTAGTAGTTTTAATATTAAATTACTTTTATTTTAAATTATCTTGAGTTTTACAGCAAAAACGTGCAAAGTCCCGATTTACAAGGGTTTGCACGTTTTATTTATGTTGTGATATTTTTGATGTTTACATATATGTTTCTAAAATTTAAATTAAATCCTTTGAAAATTCGGTGTTATATATTATTCATTAATCAATAAAAAAGAAACAATAATAATTGCTTCTTATATTATGGTTAATACTATGTATATTCTCTTTTGATAAACTTATTTTGTTTTTTCATGATCTGGATTATCTTGATATATCTTTTTATTAAGATGTTCTTTCCAGGCCTCAACACTGTCAAAACCTGCATTTAAGGCGTGTTTTTTATTATATTTTGCAATCTTTTCTTCTATAGACGTTTCTAGTATTGAAAAAGCTGTTTTCTCTTCTAGTTCTTTGTGTTATATCAAAGAAACAATTTAATCTTAAATTCCTTTTATTTTAAATTATTATATAGTATACTATAGATAATAGAAATGAGGGTATAAATGAAAAAGAAAGTAATAATGGATGGAAATGAAGCTTGTGCTTATAATGCTTATTTATTTACAGAAGTAGCTGGAATATATCCAATAACTCCATCTAGTCCCATGGCAGAATTAATGGATACCTTTAGTAATAAAGGTCAATTAAATTTATTTAATGATATAGTTAAAGTGGTAGAAATGCAAAGTGAAGCCGGAGCAGCAGGAATGGTACATGGTTCATTACAAGCAGGATTATTAACTTCTACTTTTACTTCAAGTCAAGGTTTATTATTAATGGTTCCTAATATATATAAAATGGTAGGGGAAATGCTCCCAGCTGTAATTCATGTCGCGGCTAGATCAATTTCTACTCATGCCTTGAGTATTTTTGGTGATCATCAAGATATTTATGCGACTCGTCAAACTGGAATAACAATGTTAGCTTCATCTTCAGTTCAAGACGTTGCTTATTTATCCGCTGTTGCCCATTTAGTCGCAATTAAATCATCATTACCACTTATGCATTTTTTTGATGGTTTTAGAACTAGTCATGAACTTCAAAAGATTGAAGTTTTAAATCAAGATAAGTATCATAATTTAATTGATTATGAAGCTTTAAATAATTTTCGTAATCGAGCTCTTAATCCTAGTAAAGCGATAACAAGGGGAACGGCTCAAAATGACGATATTTATTTTCAAGCCACAGAAGTTAGAAATAAGTTTCATAATAAGGTTCCTGATATTGTTTATGAGTATATGCAAAAAATAAATAAATTAGCAGGGACTAATTATTTGCCTTTTAATTATTATGGTAGTCAAACGGCTGAAAATATTATTGTAGCAATGGGTTCAGTTACTGAAACAATCAAAGAAACAATTGATTATTTAAATCAACAAGATTATAATGTTGGTTTAATTGAAGTTCATTTATATCGTCCTTTCAGTAAAGAATATTTATTAAAAGTATTACCTAAAACCACAAAAAAAATTGCTGTTTTAGATCGAACTAAAGAACCAGGTAGTTTAGGGGAACCATTATATTTAGATATTGTCGCTGCTTTAAAAGAAACAGATATTAATATTGTTGGTGGTCGTTATGGATTATCAAGTAAAAATACAACCCCTCGTCAAATAAAAGCAGTTTATGATATGTTAGCATCAGAACTTAAAAATAATTTTACAATTGGAATTATAGATGATGTTACTAATTTAAATTTAGAAGTAGATCCTAATTTTAAAATAACTACTTCAGAAGAATATGCTATTTATGGATATGGTAGTGATGGAATGGTAACAGCGGCTAAATCAATTATTAAAATAATTGGTGATAATACTGATAATTATGTTCAAGGATATTTTCAATATGATTCAAAAAAATCAGGAGGAGTTACGCTCGGACATTTACGTTTTTCAAAAGAACCAATTCGCTCAACTTATTATACAGAAAACCCTAGATTAGTAGTAGTTACTAAAGATAGCTATATAAATGATTTTAAAGTTATTCATAATATTGCTCATAATGGTATTTTTTTGTTAGCAACATCAAAAACAAAAGAAGAAATTCAAAATTTATTAACTTTAGAAATGAAACAAATAATAAAGGAACGAAAAATAAAGGTTTATCTTATTAATGCTTATGAATTAGCTCGTAAAACTGGACTTCAAAATCGCATTAGCACAATTATGGAAACAGCGATTATGAAAATCACTGAAATTGTTGATTATGATTTAGCAATTAAACAAATGAAAAAAATGGTATCTGATATTTTTGCAAGAAAAGGTGAACAAGTAGTAACAGCTAATTATGATGCGATTGATGGAACTTTAGATTATTTAGAAGAAATAACAATTGAAGCTGATGACTTTCCAAAAACAAATAATAATATTTTTGATGAGGTTTTTGAAGTAATGTCAAGACGAGAAGGGGATCAATTACCAACCTCAGCCTTTTTAGATTATCCTGATGGTACTTTTGAGGGTGGAACTACTAAATTAGAAAAAAGAGCCATTAGTGATATTGTTCCAAGTTGGATCAGTAAAAATTGTATTCAATGTGGACAATGCTCATTTGTTTGTCCTCATGCTGTAATTCGTCCTTTTTATTTAAGTGAAGAAGAATATCAAAAAGCCCCTAATTATGTAAAAAGTAGATGTGTAAAACCAATTGAAAAGAATCTACAAGATTATTATTATATAATAAGCATTTCGGTTAAGGATTGTACAGGTTGTCGTTTATGTATTAATGTTTGTCCAGGAAAAGGGGGAGAAAAGGCTTTAATTCCAAAAGATTTTTCATTAGAAATTAAAAATCACGAACAAGCGATTGCTGATTATTTGTTTGAAAAAATAAGTGAAAAGGATTTGTTCCCAACGACAACAATAAAAGGAACTCAATTAAAAGAACCAAAATTTTGCTTTCATGGTGCTTGTGCTGGTTGTGGTCAAACGGCATATCTTAAATTATTAACTCAATTATTCGGGGAACGTTTAGTTATAGCCAATGCAACTGGATGCTCATCAATTTATGGTGGTAGTGTTCCTAGCACGCCATATACTATTCCTTGGGCTAGTTCTTTATTTGAAGATAATGCCGAATATGGTTATGGAATGCTAATTGGGGCTAAGGTTATGCAAAATAGAATCGAAAAAATCATGGAAAATAATTTAGATAATGCTAATCAGGACTTATTTAAAAAATGGTTAGCTAATAAAGAAGACTATAAAATTACTAAAGAAGTCTATGAACAGATGGATTATGAAAAAGCCCCAAAAGAATTAGTTGAGTTAAAAGAATATATTAAAAGCCGAATTGTTTTTACAATTGGTGGTGATGGCTGGGCTTATGATATTGGCTTTGGAGGAATTGATCATGTATTAGCAAGTAATGAAAATGTCAATATTCTAGTGCTAGATACTCAGGTTTATTCAAATACAGGTGGTCAATCATCAAAAGCTAGTCCTAGAGGAAGTGTTGCTCCTTTTACAGCTAGTGGTAAACAAGTGGCTCGTAAAGATTTAGCTAAAATAGCATTATCATATCCCCATGTTTATGTTGCCCAAGTTAGTTTAGGGGCTAATCCAATGCAATTGATTAAAGCTTTTAATGAAGCAGTCGCATATAATGGTCCATCAATTATTATTGCATATACTCCTTGTATTGCTCATGGAATAAAAGGAGGAATGTCAAATAGTTTAGAGAGTGAAAAGGAAGCTGTTAAAGTTGGTTATTTTCCAATTTTTAGATATAATCCTCAAACTGAAAAGTTTATCCTTGATAGTAAAAAGGTTGATTTTGATTTATATGAAAACTTTTTAAATTCACAAACGCGCTATACATCTTTAAAAAAGGTTAATTCGATTGAAGCTGAACAATTATTAAAAAAACAAAAAGAAGATGCTATAAAAAGATATCAAGACTATAAAAATCTAGAAGAATCAAATTTATCATAATTATTTGTTTAAAACTTCCATATTGGACAAAATAACAATATGGAGGTTTTTAAATGAAACAAAAAATAATTATTGTTTTAATTTTTCTTTTAATAGTAACTTATTGTTTTTATTTTCAAAAAAAGGAAAACTTAGAACCAGTATTTTCAGAAAAAGGGATAAATTCCATTGATGAATATAGAATTTATAATTTAGATGTTGAAAATTTAAATGTTTCAACTAAGACTTTAGAGCAGTATTTTTTTTATGAAGAAGTTAAAGTTTTAGGAGTGTATCCTAAATTAAACAATTTATATAAAAATAAATTATTTGGGGCATCAAATTATTATGCTTTCACTAGTAATTCAATTTATTCTAATCTTAAAAATTTTGAAAGTCATTTTAAAAGGATTCTTCAAACCTATGGTTTAAAAGAAGAAATAAGTAAAATAGAATTAGAAGGAATTAGTATAAAAAGGGTAAAGATATATACCTCTAATAAAATAGTAAATAAAATATTGAAAAATAATCCCAAATTTAAAATAAGTTAATTTTTAAAAAAGTTGCTAAACAATTTGATAAATAGTATAATGTTTGTAGGTGATTGTTATGAGGTTTATTTGGGTAATAATTGTTATTTTATTGATAATCGTAGAATTAATAACGGTTCAATTAACAACAATTTGGTTTGTTGTAAGTGCTGCAGTATCTTTAATTTTAACTTTTTATTCTAAAAATTTTACAATTCAAGTTTTGGTCTTTCTTTTATTAGGAATAACTTTATTAATAACAACTAGAACAACCTTATTAAATTTGTTAGCAAAGTATCGATATAAGAAAAATATTAATTATTTGTTAGGAATGAAAGGACAAGTTGTTAGTCCAATTCTAAAAGATAAATGGGGGGAAGTTGAAATTAATGGTACTATTTGGAAAGCTCAATCTGATAGCAATCTTTCAAAAAATGCTTATGTATCAGTAGTAGAAATAAGTAAAAATATAATAATAGTAGAAAAAGAAAATTAAAATTTGTTGATATTATTTTATTTAGGGGGGATTTAAATGGAATATGAACAATTTATTTTGGAGATACCTAATGACACAAAAAAATTAATTTTAAAAACAATGGATATTTATTCAAGTATAGAAAATAAAGATATAATATGTAATACTTATCATGATTTTAAATTTAATGGTGAACAATTAATATCTCTAAATGATAAAAGATGTATATCATTATTTTTAGCTGGATTAGTAGTTGAGGGAGATGCAAAAAAGGTCTTGGAAAGTAATGGGGTTACTATTGATGGAGTTTTAAACTTTCTAGGGCTTAATAAGGAAGAAATAAAATTATTAACTAATGAACAATATAAAGATTATTTTGAAAAGGATTTTGAAATATTACTTGATAAAATAAAAATAACTTCAACCTTTGAATATGATTTTTATTTAGATGACTGTTTAATTCCTGAAGCAATAATTTCTAATTTAGCCTATCGATATGTTTGTGGTTCGGATATAATTAATTGGTTATATAAAGATGCTGAATGGGAAAATGTTTTTCCCGCTTTTGAGCATAATTCATATTTAAGGTTAAAGGAATTAGAGGAAGAAAAATTAAATAAAATGGGACTCAAAAAAAAGGAACTAGAAGATAATAATCCCATAGAAGAAATTATTGATTATGATGATGAGGTTTTAGAAGAATATGGGGAATTGTTAACCAAAAAGGAATTTTTAATAAATCCAGCCATTGGTCGTGATAATGAAATCAAAAATTTAATTTTATCATTATTTATACCTGAAAAATCAGCTATGCTAGTAGGAGAAGCAGGAGTTGGTAAAACAGCAATTGTCGAAGGATTAGCTTATTTAATTAAAAATAAAAAAGTTCCTAAAAGAATGAAAAATATTAAAATACTTCAAGTGACTACTTCATCTGTTGTAAGGGGAAGTATGTTCGTTGGTATGTTTGAAGAAAAAGTAGAAACAATGATTCAAGAATTAGTAAAAAGACCAGATGTGATATTATTTATTGATGAAATTCATAATGTTATTGGAGCAGGTAGTGGTTTAAATAAGGATATGGATTTTGCTGATATTTTAAAACCATATTTAGATCGTGGAAAAATAAAAATGATTGGGGCAACAACTGTTGAAGAATACGAAAAACACATTTTAAGAGATTCAGCTTTTAAAAGAAGATTTGAAAGAATTAATGTTTTAGAGCCTAAAGAAGTAATTACTAATAGAATCTTAGATGAAACTATTTCTAAATTAGAAAAGGTAACTAACATTAAATTTGATTTTGATCTTGAAACAAAAAAAATGATAATTAATCATATTGTAAATAGTACTACTAAAAAACATAGGGTTTATAACGATAATATTAATAATCCTGATTTATCATTAACTATTTTAAAAAAGTCTTTTGCTTATGCCGCCCTATATGATTTAGATAAGGTTGAAGTTGAACATGTTGCCGATGCGATTAGAACTTGTGAAAGAATATATGAAGAAACTCGTTATAAAAGAGCTAATAACTTATTAACGGCTGTTAATGAAAAAAAGGAGAATGAGCCAGTTACTTTGCGTAAAGTAATTCCGTTTTCTGCTAAATATTGAAAGAAAATTAAGAAGTTAAATTTCTAATTTGAGGTAAGAGATTTACCTTTTTTCTGTAAAATAAAAGTAAACGCCTTTACTATATAATCTTAAATGGTTATAATAATT
>CAZGXD010000023.1:0-11244 GCA_964529625.1 uncultured Muribaculaceae bacterium | reverse complement strand
AAAAGTAAAGGAGAATTAATATGTTTATAAGTGAAAAGGAAATGGTAATTGCACTTGTTTCTTTGCTAGAAAATAATAATATAAAATTAAATCACCTTAAAGAATGTATATTAAAACAGGAAGTAGAAGGTTTAATTGGAAGACCTGATTTACTTTTGAAAAATAAAACTAATAATAAGATTATAACAATCGAATTAAAACTTAGAAATTGGAAACGAGCCTTAGCACAAGCATATAAATATAAAAGTTTTTCTGATATTTCATATGTTTGTATGGATGAGAAAAACGTTATGCCTGCTTTAGGACATATAGAAATGTTTAAAAAGTATAATATAGGTTTAATAACAATTAATAATAAAAATAAAGTAAAATTACATTATAAGCCAAAGGCAAAAAAAGCATATTCAAAAAAACTATATGAAGAAGCTCAAATTTTATTTGAGGAATGTATGATATAACAATAGTAAAAATAAACTTGCATATTTTGTAAAACAGAGTTACATGAGTTTAAGGTTAATAAATATGCTTTATTTTTTGAATTACAACCAAAAATTGCAGATAAAAATGATTGTAATGATGAACTTATAAATGTATATAGGGTATTAAGTTTAAAAGGTACAATTAATAAGTTAATTTAAAAACAAAAAAATTATGAAGAAAAAATAACAATGAACATTTTTATGAAGTTAGAAGTTGGGATAGAAATAAAGAAGAGTATAATAAGTTAGATGATATTGAAAAAGTATCCAGAACAATATATTTAAATAAAACTTGATTTAATGATATGTATAGAGTTAATAGTAAAAATGAATTTAATGTTCTATTTAATAATTCTAAATAATAAAGGTTTCTTATTTTGAAAATTAATTTTAACATAGGTGTTTTTTTGCTATCTCCAATTCATTTTATACTATCACCAAGGAGTAAAAGTTTACAAAAATTAATTAAAATGTTATAATTTAATTGCGGGGCTGCTTGGTTTCGACGGGAATATAAGAGTTTAAGTAGCAAGTCGGAGGTACACGTTAAGTACAACCAAAAAATAACTGGAAACAGAACAGAATTAGCTTTTGCTTAATTAATTAGTGAGAGGCTTCTTTAATTTTCTTGCCCATGGGAAATTTTAGAGGTACGATTTAATGGGCTATATTATTACTTTGTCTAGTGGTAATAATGAAAAGCATAGACTTACTAAAAGGTGATTTGTTAGTAGTAACCTTATTAGGAAACATTTAACTAACTAAACTTGTAGAAACTTAAATCCACTGTATTTTTGGACAGGGGTTCAACTCCCCTCAGCTCCACCATAAGAAAATAAAACAAAATTTCCTTTATTTTTTGGATATTTTGTTATTGATATATATTTAAAAGAGACTAAATTTTAGTTTTTTTTATAATTCTTTTCTTTTCTAAAGGAAATTGACTAAAAACCTTGTATAATATAGGTAGAAAAAAAAATGCATGGTGAAACAATGGCTTATATAGAAAGAAAAGAATTATATAAAAAATTAGAAGTAAAAAGAAAAAGACCCTTAATAACTTATGTAACATCAATTAGACCCGGATGTTCTGCTCAAATGGCTCAAGATGTACTACCTGAATTTATAAAACAAATTAATACAATATCAAAAGAATATAAAAAAATAGATTTATTAGTATTAAGTAACGGTGGGGATCCTATTGTATCTTGGCGTATTATTACCTTATTAAGAAAAAAATTTGATAAGGTATCTATTTTAATTCCATACACTGCTTACAGCGCAGCAACATTACTTGCACTTGGTGGGGACGAAATAATTATGCATTCTCATGGTAATTTAGGGCCTATTGATCCTCAAATAAATATTAATACCCCTCAAGGACAAACTACAATTGGCTATGAGGATATTATAAAATATATTGAATTTGTAAAAGGAATAGGTATTACAGATCAAGAACTCGTTCAAAAATCATTTGAAAAACTTACTGCCGAAATAGCACCAACTGCTATTGGTTTTGCAAAAAGAAGTTCCCAATTAGGTTTAACAATGGGGGAAAAACTATTAGCAACTCATATGACTGATGAGAACAAAACAAAGGTCATTTCTGAAACATTAAATTCTAAGTTTTATCATCATGGTTATCCATTAGGAAGAAAAGAAGCAAAAGAAATAAGGCTCCCTATTGCGAAGGCTAATATAGAAATAGAAGATATTATATGGGGTATTTGTGAAGATATTATGGAAGAGTTGGAGTTTAATAAGGTATTTGACCCTGAGAGTATGATAAAAGATAAAATTGCTCAACAACCCCAACCACAATCAAATATTGTTAATACCGTTAGTGAAAAAATAAAACTAGCATTTCTTGAAAGCACAAGATTAAATTGCTATATTAAGAATGAGTTTATTGCAAATTATATTATGTTGCCAGATACTTCGTTAAATGTTAATATAATGACTAGAAACGGATCTTGGGAACGAGAGAAGGGAGAGGAATAATATGTTTACTAGTACAACCTCAAATATAATTACTATCGTAGAAAATAAAACCATTTCTTGTAAAAAGTATCAAGCAATTTTAATACCTTATTTTTTTAGTACAATAACACAAAAGAAAAATAAAAAAGCAACTCTTAATAAGGATACTAAAAAAGTAATAGGAAAACCAAAAAAGGATGAAGAAAGCTTTTAATTGAGAAAGAAGATAAAAGGATAGTGAAAAAGTGAATAATGAAACTTGAGAATATAAGTAAAACTTATACGACAAAAAAAATAAGCAAATCAGGACTATAAATGTATTAAATGATATAAGTGTTGAATTTTATAATAATCATTTTTATGCTATTAAAGGTCACAGTGGTAGTGGAAAGTCAACATTGATTAATATATTAGGTTTAATGGATAAATTTGATAGTGGAAAGTATGAAATATATGGTGCTTCACCATCAAAATTTAGTGATATAGAATTGTCGGCTTTAAGAATGAAAAATATTGGATTTATTTTTCAAGGATTTCATTTAAATCCTACTTTAAAAGCATATGAAAATGTTATTATGCCGATGTTAATTAATAAAGGGATTAATTCAAAAGACAGAAAGAATAAAGCAATAGAACTTTTAAAAAGTGTCGGATTAGGTGAAAGAATCGATCATTTTCCTAAAGAACTATCAGGAGGCGAACAGCAGCGAGTTGCAATAGCTAGAGCATTAACCAATAATCCTCATATTATTTTAGCGGATGAACCAATGGGTAATTTGGATGCAAAAATGGAAAAGGAAATATTTATTACTTTAAAAAAATTATCTCAAAATGGCAAATGCGTAATTGTGGTTAGTCATAGTGATTATGTTAATGATTTTGCTGATACAATATATGAAATCATAGATGGTAAAATCATCGGGGATACAAAATGAATATAAAAGATTATTTTAATATAGCGATAAAAAGCATTGCTATTTAAACCAGATTATTCTTATAATGTTTTAGGTCGAGAGGGATATGTATCTCGTGATTCTAGTGGGAAACTGATTGATTCTAGAGAAAGTGAAGCAAATTTAAGAATAAATTGGGAAGATTTTTTTGCTGGTGGTACAAGTCAATTGAATGAGTCTATATTTGTATTTCCTAGTGACAAATTAATTGATAATCAAATTGCTTTAGGACTCAATTCAGATAGAATGCAATCAACAAATTATTATAAAGATATTAATGAGATAATTTCTGACATAATAGGGCAGAAAATGGGATTTGAAATTAATAAAAATAAAGAGGAATTTGTAATTGAAGGGGTTTATGAAAATTACTTTTCTGAAGCAATGATATCTGAAACCAGTTTTAAAGACTTGTTAACTAATGATTTATATGTCTACAGAGTAACGATGAATAATTATAAAAAGGCTGTAGCACTATATGAAAAATTAAGTAAGTTGGAAGAAAAAAATAGTGATTATTTCATCTCTATAAATCAAAAAGAGCCTCAACTTGTAAAAGGAGAACTTGGATTATCAGCATTAGAGCAATTAATAACTACATTAACTTATGTGAGTTATCTTATACTTTTTGCTTTTTCATTAGTCTTTTTGGTTATTATGAGAAATATTATAAAAGATGAAAGCAAAAATATAAATATTGAAAGGTTATTAGGGTTTAATAAAAAGCAAATAAAAAAAATTTTATTTCTAAAAATAGGTGTTTTAATTATTTTAACATGTGTTTTTTCAAATATCATTTCTATTGCCTTAAATATTATTGTCAATAACAGATTAAAATTCAAATTAAATGTTTTCGATTCATCTTTACTGTTAACGGTATACGGGATTGTAATTTCTATTTCGTTATTGTTTTGTTTCCTTTTTGAAAATAAATCTGGAAAACACATCAAATGATTATAAATGTTTTGGATAGGTTATAATAAATAGGACAGTTTTTATAAAGACATATATGTGATAAAATAAGGATTAGGAGAAATATATATGCTAAATAAAAGAAAAGTTTATGATGATAATTTTAAAGAACAAATAGTAAATATGTATAAAAATGGAGAGCCGGTTTTAGAAATAATAAGGGATTATAATATATCAAGGGCTAATGATAATCGCACTGAAAAGAGAAATGATTTAATTAGATTATCAAAAGAAGAAGGAAAGAGTGAATAATAATGAAAAAACTTTATAAATTTACAAAAGTTGAAGTATTTGTTCCCTTAATATTGTTTTTAAGTACTTCATTTATTGTATATAAGATGATTGAAATGGTAATAAATGAACCAGAAGAATATTTTAATTATGGTAAAATACCGATATACTTTATTATATTAATTAATTTGTGTTTTTGCTTTGGTTTATTAGTTTGTACTATTTATAATTATAAAAAGATTGGTAGTGATAATAAAAGATATATGCCAGAAGAAAAAGAAAAATTAATTCAACAAAATAAGCAAAATAGCCAAAAAAAGTTGAAATTAATAATACTTTTACCAACGGCGATAATGTTTACTTTAATGAGTAGTTTTATTACTTATATGGGTTTTAAAATAGGTAACGAAGAAAAACTAATTTTTATATTTGTAGGAATTGTATTTTTTTTTATTGGTATTATTATGTTGTTTAATTTTTTTGAAAAGGGTGATTAAAATGTTAAGATTAAGAAACATTTTATTATATACGGGTGCTATATTTATGATATATATATTCTCAATGTCATCATATCTAGGTAAAGATAGTTTTTCTCCTAATGAAGTTCCTACAATAATTAATGTTATTGTCGTTGTTGTTTATTTTGTTGGTTTATTATTTTTTGTATTTAGGAAACCTAATGATACTAAAAGTGATAATAGATTAATTAAAAGATTAGAAATGAAAGTTCCTAAAATGGATACTTGGGATTCTATTAAAGGGAATACAAAAAACATTTATATAAGATGTTGGAATATAAATCCTTATCAACAAAAGTTTTTTATAAGTGATTTAGAAGGAAACTTATTATATAAAGTAAAGCAACAATATGGTTATATTCCTGCAACATATACAGTATTTGATCCTTATGATAAGATTATAGGTTCAATTAAAAATAAACTAATTCAATTTACTCCAACCTTTAAAATAACTATTAATAATCAGCAAGAATTTGAAATTAAAAAAACAATGGAAGCAATGAGCGATAATTATAAGTTTGAAACAATACCACTAAGTATAAAAGGCGATTTTTATGGTTTCAATTATATAGTGATTTCAAAAAATGATAATTCAATCGTTGCTAAAATCAATACTACCACTATAGATGGGGTAGATAAATTAGGAAATGCTGATATTATTATTTATAATAATAAATATTCATTAGAAATAATATGTAGTGTTATTTGTTCAATTTTAGTAAAAATAAAAATAAATGAAACCAGTAATGAATAACCTAAATAAAAGAGGGGTTATTTTATGGTACTAATTAAATTTAAGTAAATTACAAAAAAGTATTAACTGAAAAAATAATCTTAATTAAAAGAGATACAATCCTTTATAATATAAGGGTTTGCGTTCTTATACTATAAAATGTGAAGTGGATAAAAATTTATAATATTGTAGAATATGATGATTTTTTTATAAAAAGGTGATTAACTTGTGATAATGTTTTAAGTGTTATTTTAGGAAAATGCCCTAAAATGGTTATAATATGTCATCGTGGTGATAATAATCAGAAAAAGTTTATTCTTGACATTATTAGAAAAGACATTATAATAGATACATATAAAGGGGGGGGTCTTCTTATGTTAAATAGAACTTATTATGATATATTAGGTGTATCTCAAAGGGCGACTCAAGAAGAAATAAAAAAAGCCTTTAGGACTCAAATGAAGAAATGGCATCCAGATGTCTATGGAGGATCATCAGAAGAAGAAATAGATATTGCTCAAAAAACAAGTGTAAAAATAATTGAAGCTTATAAAGTTTTATCAGATTTATCTCAAAAGCAACAATATGATACGACATTAGGTTGGGAAAATAAAAAGACCAATCCTCAAAATACGACAACTTCGAAAACATCAAGTGAGTATGATGTTGATGATGCTTTGGAAGATTTTTTAAATTGGGCAAAACAAGAGTGTAATGTTTATGAAACCGATTATTATGAACAATTACATAGATTATTAGACTTATTAAAAGAAGAAGTAGAATTATTAAAAGAAGAAGTAATTAATAATATTAAATACAATCAACAAGATGAAAAACCATCTGATCATGTTAAGAGAAAAACGATGTTTTAGTTTTAATCTTATTAAAAAATTGTTTTATAATATTTTAAGATTTAAGGGGGGATATAGATGAAAAATAAAAAAAAGGATAAGGGAATAAGAGATTATGTGGTTGATACATCTAAAATAAAGAAAGATGCAACGATTGTTTCTATTAATGATTTGCATTTTAACGAAAATACTTCACCTAAAAAGTATCATAAGATTTTAACAAAAATTGAAGAAGGAAAAGGTGATTTTGTTACTGTCGTTGGTGATATATTAGATGATTCTAAAAAAGTAGATCCAAAAATATATCCTTTTTTTAAGTCATTAACTACTATAACTGATAAAGTAGTTATTATCAAAGGAAATCATGATGATATAACTTGCATAAAAAATAATTTTCCTAATTCAGAATGGATTGAAAATATTAATAATGATTTTTTTGAACAATTAGCATCGTTTAAAAATACTCATGTTTTAAAAAATGACAATTTATTATTGAAAGATTATAATATTAATTTTATTGGCTTAGATTTTAATGGGTATACTCATTATGAACTTGAAAAAGAAGCTCAAGAAGATTTTATTAGAGAGGCAAATAAAAATCAACCAATTAGTTATCCAGCCGAGTATTATAATATTTTATTGTGTCATAGTCCTCGAAATATTATGGATAAAAAAATTACTGATAAAATAGAACTTTTAAAAACAATTAACTTAATTATTTCTGGACATATGCATAATGGAATGGTTCCTAGTTGGTTAGAAAAGTATGCTAATTTTGTTTTAAAAATAATGAATGATGAGTATTATAAAAATAGAGGAATAATTGGTCCAAACTCAGAAATGTTTCCCAAATTATCAAGAGGAGAAGTTGATTTTAATGGAATTAAAGGAATTATTGGTTATCCAATGACTGCTATTTCTGAAACTCATCAAAAAACAGCTAAAATTGCCAATTCATTTATAGCTTTTCCACCAGCCGTAAGTAGAGTTAAAATACTAAAGAAAAGCCCTTAAGTTTGGTTGTATTATATATATATGTATTTTGACAAAAAATAAGGATAATGCTATAATTATTAAGTGATGAAAATAAAGGTGGTTTTATGAAAATTGAAAGCGTAAATTTATCCATTAGTGCGGTAAGAAGAAGCCAATATCCAACTGATGAATTACCTGAATTTTTACTTGTTGGTCGGTCTAATGTCGGTAAAAGCAGTTTTATAAATACAATAATAAATCGTAAAAGTTATGCTAGAACATCTTCAACACCAGGGAAAACTCAAACTATAAATTTTTATTTAGTTAATGAGAGTTTTTATTTAGTAGATGCACCAGGGTATGGATACGCTAAACTATCAAAAAAGATTCAAAAAAAGTTTGGCTTAATGATGGAAGATTATTTAACTAATAGAACTTCTTTAAAACAAGTTTTTATGTTAATCGATTTTCGTCATAAACCAAGTAATGATGATATTATGATGTATAATTTTTTAAAGCATTATAAAGTACCAGTTACAATTGTGGCTACTAAAACAGATAAAATGGGAGTAACATTGCATCAAAAACAAAGAAACTTGATTTTAGATAATTTAGATCTAGTTGTTGGTGATGATTTTATAACTTTTTCAAGTGTTACTAAAGAAGGTCGAGATAAAATATATAATAAGATTGAAAGAATAATATAAATAATCCCTAAATTAATTATTTGCCATAAAATAATTAAGGTGAAGGTATGAAAATAGTTTTTGAAAAAGATAATATTAAAGTATATTTAAATAAAATATATCTTAAGCAACTTGATATTAATAATAGAATAGTATTAGAAGAATATCTTAGAGAAATATTTTTAAAATTAAGAAATAATTATCAAATTAAATTGAATGGATATTATGGATTAAAAATTTTATATGATAAGTTTTATGGCTTAGAATTAGTATTTAATAAATATAGTTTTGAATATATTGATTTATTTGAAAGTCAAATTGATTTAGATTTAACAATTGATAAGACTAATTTCTTTTTATATGAAATAGAAGATCCTTTTATAATTGATAATAAACTTTTACCAAAAATTATAATATACATGTATAATGATAAAATATATTTAAAATTAAGATCAGATATTTCAACTTTAGAGATGGGAAGATTATTAGAATTTAGTAATCTTATTAGTGGTAATAAAGTTGACTTAATTATTAATAAGGGAAAAAAGGTTTTTATATGAGTGTATATTAATACACTTTTTATTATATAAAAAAGAGGTGGCTTATGAAAAAACCAGTAGTAGCGTTAGTTGGAAGACCTAATGTAGGGAAATCAACCTTATTTAATAGGATGGTTGGAAAAAAAATTTCTATTATAGAAGATATCCCAGGAATAACTCGTGATCGAATTTATGGAAAAGTAAATTTTTTAAATTATCAATTTCATTTAATTGATACAGGTGGAATTGATGATTCCAAAGAAGAATTAAATAATATTATAAAAATACAGGTTGAACTTGCAATTGATGAGGCTGATATAGTATTATTTGTAGTTGATGGAAAAGAGGGTCTAACTAGTAATGATTTTTTAGTTAGAGATATGCTTTTACGTTCAAAAAAGGAAGTTATAGTTGTTATTAATAAAAGTGATACTAAAGAATATAAACAAAATAAATATGATTTTTATGAGTTGGGTTTTAAATCTTATTTTTCTGTAAGTGGAGAACAAAATATTGGCTTTTATGATTTATTAGAAGCCATTACAAAAGATTTTGCTGAGTATAAAAAGAAAGAAGATAATAAAGTTATTAAGTTTTCTATTATTGGACGCCCTAATGTTGGTAAAAGCAGTTTAGTAAATGCTCTTCTAAACGAAGAGAGAGTATTAGTTAATAAGGAAGCAGGAACAACTAGGGAAGCTATTGATACTCCATTTTCATATCATAATCAAGATTTTATTGTTATTGATACAGCCGGAATGCGAAGACGGGGTAAAATATATGAACGGATTGAAAAATATAGTTTGTTACGAACCTTAAAAGCCATTGATCGTAGTGATGTTTGTGTAGTAGTTATAAATGCTGAAGAAGGTATTATTGAATATGATAAACATATTGCTGGATATGCTATTGAAGCCGGAAAAGCAATAGTTTTGGTTGTTAATAAATGGGATACAATAACTAGTGAAGAATATACAATTAATCAATTTACAGAATTAATTCGAAATAATTTTAAATTTATACCTTATGCTCCAATAGTTTTTTTATCGGCTTTAACAAAAAAAAGACTTCATACTTTAATGCCAGAAATTATAAAGGTTTATAATAATAGTAAAAAGGAAATAAAAACTAGCTTATTAAATAATATTATTCATGATGCTTATTATTTAAATCCTCCTCCTTTTTATAAAGGAAAACGATTAAAAATTTATTTTTCTAATCAAGTCGGGATACAACCCCCAATTTTTAATATTCAAGTTAATAATAAAAAATTTGTTCATTTTTCATATCAGCGCTACATAGAGAATAAGATTAGAGAGTCATTTGATTTTGAAGGAACTCCAATTATCCTTCAATTTAAAAGTAAAGCTGAAGAGTAATGGCACCATTCTAACTTTTACATATATTAAAGTAGGAGGGTTTTTTATGAAATTTACTGATAACTTTTTTAATAAAGTTGAAAAGAAAACAAAGGTAAGTAAAGAAACTATTTTAGGGCTAGCTAATAAATTGCAACAAAATGATTTGAAAGATGAAGAAACCTTAAGGGATATTATTCAAGAATTAGGTCAAATGACTGGTAAAGATGTTTCCAAAGAAAAAGAAAATAAAATTATTGAAGCAGTTATTAATGATAAAGTTCCAAAAGATTTAGATAATCTTATTTAAGTTTTCATTATAATATATAGGTTTAATAGAGGTGATTGGATGGCAACTAAAACTCATTTATTATTAGAAGATATTATTCAAGAAATTACGATTAATAAAAAGGTACCTAAATTGTTACTTCATAGTTGTTGTGCACCTTGTAGCAGTTATGTTCTTTTATATTTATCTCAGTATTTTAAAATAACTGTTTTTTTCTATAATCCAAATATAATGCCTATTTTGGAATATCAACGTCGATTGGAAGAACAAAAGAAATTATTAACTTTTATTTCATCAAAATATCCAATAAATTTTATTGAAGGGGATTATGATAATGATTCTTTTTTAGAACAAATAAAAGGATTAGAAATGGAACCTGAGGGTCATAAAAGATGTTTAAAATGTTATTTATTAAGGTTAACAAAAACAGCTCAACAAGCGAGTAATAATTATGATTATTTTGCTACTACTTTAACTATTAGTCCTTATAAAAATGCTAAAATAATTAATGAGATTGGGACATCATTAGAAAAAGAATTTAAGGTAAAATATTTGCCATCTGATTTTAAAAAAAAGGATGGTTATAAGAAATCAATTGATTTAGCTAAAAAATATAATCTATATCGTCAACAATATTGTGGATGTCAATTTTCTATAAAATAGATAATTGACTTTATTTT
>CAZGXD010000022.1:7132-11681 GCA_964529625.1 uncultured Muribaculaceae bacterium | reverse complement strand
TACGGGAGTAGTTACTGCTATTGTAATAGGATTCTTTTGCGTAATTGGCGTTCATGCCTGGACTGTTGCATTTGATACCTACGGTAAATTTTACGAACAAATAGGGAAAATTACAGGAACTATTTATCAAGAAACATTTATGCTTAAAAAATTTACACAACCTGTAATGAGAGTTCGTATGATAGCATACAAACCTGGATTCTTAGGAATAGGTTGGAGCCAAATTGGAAGTGCAACAGACTGCCAAGCTAACGAAGGAATTGGTATCATTAATGCATCATGCTTACACACTAAAACTAATAGTGGTACTAAAAATATTAAAACAACTTGGGAACAAATAACAAGTGGACAAATGTCAGCCACTATTGATAGTTGGTAATTGTTATTAGATATATTCAAGAACCTAGCAATGTTGACGCAATCAACATTGCCTTTTTTATTCTATAAAACGATTGTAGCACCTTTAAAAAAATAAGTAAATCGCTTTTGTAAAGATAAAATAAAAGTTTACACAACATTCGTAAATTTTGCATATTTTTTTAACAAAATAATAGTTACTAATTTTAGTTGAAGTTATAAACTTTAAGTTGTATAATTAAATAGAGACTAAAATGCTCAACTTTTTAATTAGGAGGATGTTGGATGACTAAATATGTTTTTGTTACTGGTGGAGTTGTGTCTGGAATTGGAAAAGGTATTGCAGCTTCCTCGATTGCCCTTTTATTAAAATCACGTGGTTATAAGGTTTTTATGCAAAAATATGATCCTTATATTAATGTTGATCCTGGATTAATGTCCCCCCTACAACATGGGGAAGTTTTTGTTACTGCTGATGGTAGTGAAACCGATCTTGATTTAGGTCATTACGAAAGATTTATTGATGAAGAATTAAATTACTCTTCGAGTATTAGTACTGGAAAAATATTTTCAGCCGTTATCGAAAAAGAACGACAAGGTAAATATCAAGGTGGCACGGTCCAAATTGTACCACATGTTACTGATGAAATTAAACATCGAATTTATGAAGCCGCGACTTCTTCAAAAGCCGATATTGTTATAACTGAAATTGGTGGAACAGTTGGTGATATTGAATCGCAAGCCATTTTAGAAGCCCTGCGCCAAATTAGATATGAATTAGGAACAAACTCAACTATTTTTGTCCATATGACTCTTATTCCTTATTTATTTGGTTCAGGAGAACTAAAAACTAAACCAACTCAACATAGTGTTATTGATCTTAGAAGATTAGGAATTCAACCCGATATTATCTTATGTCGATCACCATCTTTACTTAGTGATGAAATGAAACAAAAAATTTCTCTCTTTTGTAGTTTGCCCAAAAACAGAGTTTTAGAAGCTATTGATGCTAAAGATGTTTATAAAATACCAATCAATTTTTATAATCAACAAATAGATGAACTTATTTTAAACCAATTTAATCTTCCTTTAAAACCAATTAATTTAACAAAATGGAATAATTTAATCACTAAAGTTCAAAATTTAAATAAAGAAATAGAAATTGCTATTATTGGTTCTTATATTGAACTTAATGATGCTTATTTATCAGTTAAAGAAGCCCTAAACCATGCTGGTTATCATTATGGTACTAAAATAAATATTATTTGGCTTAATCCCTTAGAATTAAATAATATAACCAAAATAAAAAAAGGACTTAATAATATTCAAGGAATTGTAATTCCTTATGGTCCAGCAAAAAAGGAATTGATTGAAATTATAAAATATATAAGATTAAATAATATTCCCTTTTTAGGAATAAATTTAGGATTTCAAATGGCAATTATTGAATATGCAAAAAATATTTGTTCTTTAAAAGAAGCAACTTCAAGCGAATTTAATAAAATAATTAAAGAACCTATTATTAAAGAAAGAAGCCTAAATAAAAATGATCATAATCCTAATAATAATATTAGAATTGGTAATCATAAATGTCTTATAAAAAAGGGAACTTTAACTAGCCAATTATATAAAAGTAATCATTGTTTTGAAAGACATCGTAACAAATACGAATTTAATTTAAGATATAAGCAAATTTTAGAAGAAAATGGTTTAACCATGGCTGGATATAATGAAAAAACTAATTTAATTGAAATTATTGAACTTTCAAATCATCCCTACTTCATTGCTTGTCAATTTCGAGCCGAATTTAAAAGTAGACCAATTAAAGCTCACCCTTTATTCTTAGGACTTATTAAAGCAATTATAGATAATAAAAAATAGTCTCATAACGACTATTTTTTTATTGACAAATAACAATTGGGCGAAAGGTTCTATACAAATTAACTCCTACATCTCCATCTGCATTTCTGAAAAAGAATGCTCCTGTCGGTCCATCCCCAAAAAAACCTCCACGAAGAAACCAAGGATTATTAGATGTAGGAAAATCACTATATTCATTGTGCCATGAATTTTGATTATTATCATCAAAACTAGTTTCATATACTGCATCTCCAAAAATCTCACCATTATACTCAGTATACTCATCTATATATTTAGAATCTATTTCATCTAACTCTGATTGCAAAAATCCACTATCTCCTATTGTTCTTTTATATTGATCATTACTATCTTTAGTAAGAAAATTAGCCATTACAATTTCAGACGAACAACCTCTTATATCATATATCCCATAAATAGTACCTGTAGTTGTTTGTGATAATGATGAAGAATAATAAATACCTCTTCCTGTTAGATGCTCATTGTTAGTTAATAACGTATCATTTTTACCATGTTTTGATTGAGTTAAATACGCAATAGCACCCCATTCTATATTTTTAGCCATGTGAGTATCAACAGTTGCATTTTCCCAACCAAATTTTGAATCGTTTTTCATATTGAAAGCTAGATTATATTGGGTTTTTAAGTCTTGATCTACTAATGGCACTTCATCAGGTTTAATACTTATATTATCCCCAGAACCACTTGGTTCAAATTTAGCTACCCAAAAACCTAAAATATCATCATTTCCAAACTTAAAAGCTGGATGCAAAAAGTAATGATTACTTGTATCTTTTACCCCAATTTCATAACCACTTATTTCTATTGTTGTCTCATCCCTAGCACTATTTGTCGTTCCTTTTAAAAACTTTATATCAATAGTATCAGCTATATTAGTATGAAAATTATTTCCTATTTTATATGCATATCTTGGAATCCATACCCAAAATGACCCATCATCTGTTCTGGCATTAGCCCATTTTTTATGTTCATAATCATACCAATTTTGTTTATATGGATTATCTATATTAGAAGCCACTATCCAATTTTTATTAGTTTCATCCCATATAACAGGTGTCATTCCCTGTACCAATTTGGGTTGATTTGCACCACTTATATCTACTAATTTAAAATCCGAAAGACAATCTTCAAGAGACTTTTTAATTATAACTACTTCATCACTATGATAATCCTTTTCAATACAGTATTTTCCATCATGAAGTGCTAAAGCAATTTCACCCTTTTTATTAATTACTATCGTTCCATTTTGGGGTGGGTTTCCTTTATAATCTAAGTTATTATTGCCCATAACAGAAGTTTCTACTCCATCAATATATTGATATTCCATTTCTTCAATATTATCATTATTCATAATTTGAAGAGAATAACTATATTCAGCTGCTTTTATTATTCCATAAGCAGAATTTTTAAAAGCTCCCTTTTTCGCATCTTCTATAACTTTTAAAACCATAGGAGTAGCAATTACCATTATTAGGGCTAAAATTACTATTACGGCTAATAATTCAATTAAAGTAAATCCCTGTTTTCTTTTTAACACTTAACTATCACTTCCTTATTATTATTTTTTTGCACTACTATACATTTTTATAATAGCACAACTTTAACTTTTTAATCCTCAATATCTCAAATAGCATTATAATTTTGAAATAATAACAAGTAAAAAAAAGGAAACATTTTTTGTTTCCAAAGATTTAATATTTATATTATAATTACTTAACATTTATTTTTTAATAAGCCTTATTATATCATTATAAGTTATAACTAACATTAATAAAATTAGTAAAGAAAACCCAATATTATGAATAATATTTTCTACTTTAGTATTAATCGGCTTTCTCCTTATTTTCTCAATAATTAAAAATAATAAACGACCCCCATCAAAAGCTGGAAAAGGAATAAGATTAATAAATCCAACATTTATGCTTAAAAAAGCAATTAAATATATTAAACTAATAACATCATCGGCTACTTCATCAACAATACCATACATACCAATCGGACCTGCTAAGGAATTAACTTTTAATTGTCCCGTAATTAATGATTTTAAGACCAATATCATTTGTTCAATAAGATTTCCTGTTTTAACAAAAGCAAACTTAATTGAGGGAAATATTCCTGTAATTGTCTCCTCTTTAAGAGAAAAACCATAACGATACACTTCTTCCTCTTCTTCAATTACCCTTTTGGGCTTTAGTTCTACTTGTTTTACCTTATTATCTTCATCAATAACTTCAAGATTAATCTTTTTACCCTTATTTAATTCAAGTTCTAACAAAAGACGATCAGATGATTT
>CAZGXD010000022.1:4551-7032 GCA_964529625.1 uncultured Muribaculaceae bacterium | reverse complement strand
ACTTCTTCCCCAGACATACTAACATAACCACCAATTGGAAAAAGTCTAATTGAATACTCCGTTTCATCATTAGGACGATTAAACTTAAACAAGCGAGGTCCCATCCCAATTGAAAATTCATATATATAAATACCAGCTCGCTTAGCAAAAATAAAATGTCCTAACTCATGAATAAAAACAGTTACTCCAAGAACTAAAATAAAATAAATTAATGTCATTTTATTCCCCCTTCTATAATACCGAGATAAAAAACATATAACCTAAAACTACAAAAATCAAGCTATCTAAACGATCTAAAATACCCCCATGACCTGGCATTATCTTAGCAAAATCTTTCCTTTTGTAGTAGCGCTTTATACCAGAAAAAACTAAGTCTCCATATTGCCCAATTAGGGATAAAAAGGTGGTTGCGACCAAAAGAAGAACTAAATCAATATTAGGATTAATCACTGTTAAATAAAAAACAGAACTAGTAAAAACCCCCATAATAGTTCCTCCAATTAAACCCTCCCAAGTTTTTTTAGGGGAAATCTCTTCTAATAATTTAGTCCGTCCAATAAAAACACCAGTAAAGTAAGCAAATGTATCAGTCATAATAGTAATTAAAAATAAATAAACAACTAATGCTAAACTAATTTGACGTAGAACGATAAATAAATGAAATGATAGTCCTAAAAAGAATATTCCACCAATAAAATATAAAGCATCATTAATATTATATTTTTTAATATCATGATATAATACCGTTGGTAATAAATAAACAATAAATAAACCAGTAATAATTCTATAATCCATTGAGAAATTTAAACTATTTGTTTTAGAACTTTCAATTACAATTAAACTTATAATAATATATGATATAAATTTAATAAAATCTGGTATTTTTCTTTTAGATTCTTTAATTTCAATAAATTCCTTTAAAGCTATTAATGATAAAATATAAATAGTTAAATTATAGATAATTTTACCATGCTTTATTATCGGCAAAATAATTATAAGTGAAATTATCGCACTAACAATTCTTGTCTTCATATTTTACTCCTCCAAAACGTCGACTACGATTATTATATTCAATTAATGCTTGATCAAAGTCTTCATTACTAAAATCTGGAAAATAAGTTTTAGGAAAATATAATTCTGCATACGATAACTGCCATAACATAAAATTACTTAATCGTAACTCTCCACTAGTTCTAATTAAAAAATCAAGTAATGGCAAATCATTATATAAATACTTATTAAACATTCCCTCATTAATTGCATCAAGAGTAATTAAATTATTTTGAAGATCATTACCAATTTTTTTAACAGCATCAATTATTTCAGCATGCCCACCATAATTTAAACAAATATTTAGGATATAACTATTATTATTTTTGGTATCTTCGGTTAAAGTTTCTATCATTTCTAAAACCTTACTAGGAAGTGGATTCTTTCTACCCGAAAAAACTATTTTAACATCTTCCTTTTTTAATTTTGAAAATTCTTTTTTAAAATTCTGAGCAAATAAATCCATTAAATAGTTTACTTCCTCTTCACCTCTTTTAAAGTTCTCAGTAGAAAAAACATATATACTTAATACTTTTATTCCTTTTGAAAAAATATATCTAATTATACTTTTTAATCTATCGGCTCCAGCTTTATGACCTTCACTTCGGGATAAACCCTTTCCTTGAGCCCATCTTCCATTCCCATCAACTATAATTCCAACATGATTAGGAATTTTTATATCTTCATTCATAAATCTGCCCCTTATCCTTTAATATTATAATATATTTCCTTTTTAACTGCAACTATTATTACTTATAAAATAATACTTTACAATTTAATTTATGATTATCTTAATTAAAAATGATTGCTTTAGACAATCATTTTATTATTATTAAGGAAATGTAGCATATATTATCAATAATCTTTTATTACACCATTTAAATCTAAAAACAATCTTTATTAAAACGGTGGCACCTTTTCCGATTACAAAACCTTCCATGGGGCATTTCACTACAAATACGATAATTGCCACCTTCAATTTTTAGAGGTCTGCCTTCAACTAATGATTTTGCTATTTTATTTCTAGCCTCATCATACATTTTTTGAACTGTTGTTCGAGCAACTTCCATAAAAGTTGCACATTCTTCTTGAGTTAATCTTTTATAATCAATCAGTCTTATCGTTTCAAACTCTTCTATACTCATTTTAAGATAATTTCCCTGTTCAAAATTTTCTGGTCCAAACACATTAAAATGAGGTTTAGAACAAACCATTCTTAATTTTACTGGTCTTGCCATCTTACTTCACAATCCTATCTACTTTGGCTTCTTCTATTTATTCTTCTCCCAACTTGACCTTTTGCTTTTGGAAATGGTCTTCTTCCTGGAACATTAGTTCCTAAACCCTTTCCATTTGTTTGACAATTTCCTTTTTTAAAGCCAGTCATAGGTCCTTTTCCAAGCGGACCTGTTCCATCTAATCTAGGCATAT
>CAZGXD010000022.1:0-4451 GCA_964529625.1 uncultured Muribaculaceae bacterium | reverse complement strand
TTAGGCAAGTAATTGGGCTTATGACCTGGATTCGGAATAAATTTCTCATCAATAATTTTATTATTCTCTATCTCATAAATTTGAAACCCCGAACAATGACCAAAATGATTACTACAAGCCTTTCCATCAGCAGCAATAGCAACTTTCATAAACATTCCTCTCTCTCTTTATATATTTCAAATATTTTATTGGCGATTTTCTTTATTTCTTTTGATGCCTTACTTTCTTTAAATAAAGTGATTGGTTTTAAATCATTAATTGATTTAATTACTAATTCATCATAAGGGATTTGCCCAATAATCTCAATTTGATTTTTATTGCAATATTCTTTTATTTGTTCCGTCATTTTTAAATTAAGATCATATTTATTTATACATACTAAAGCTCTTATTTTAAAATTAGCAATTACTTTTAAAACTCTTTTTAAATCACTTAAACCTGATAATGTCGGTTCACTAACCACTAAGCAAAGATCAACCCCAGTAAGAGAAGCCACAACAGGACATCCTATTCCAGGCGAACCATCAATAATTATTATTCCCTTTTCAGTTTCTACTTTATTTCTTAACTCAGTTATTACTTTCCCTGACCCATCGGCTCCAATCGTCATATCAGCTCTTATTAAATTACCATCTTTTACTTGTTCTTCAATAATATCAGCAATATAATTATCAGTTAATTCAATCGCTCCCACTGGACAAACTAAATTGCAAACTCCACAACCTTCACATTTTAAACTATCAATCTGATAATTTGAAATAGCATTAAATTGACAATGTAAGACACATTGTTTACACTTTATACACTTTTCTAAATTTATCTTTGCTGTTTTCCCAGCATAAAATTTCTCTCGATTGATTTCTTGACCATTATAATATAAATACATATTTGAAGCATCAACATCACAATCAATTTTTATATTCTCTTTAATAACTTCGGCAATTCCAACTGCAACTGTTGTTTTACCAGTCCCACCTTTACCACTTAAGACTGCAAGTTGCATAATAAAAACTCCTTTATAATTTTACCTAATTTAGTAAATTCTTTCTTATATTTTTCTTGTTCAATTAATAGTTTACCTTCAGAATATAATTTAGCAATCGTCACATCATAAGGAATTTGCCCAATAACATTGATTTTTTCAGTTTGACAATATTTTTCGATAAGATCATTTCCTTTCATTGCTCGATTAATTATTACTCCAAACGGTATCTTAAATTTTCGAACTAAAGAAACTGCCCTTTTTAAATCATGAAGTCCAAATTGAGTTGGTTCAGTAATTAAAAGGCAACTATCGGCATAACTCAAGGTAGAAACAACATTACAAGAAGTTCCTGGTGATGAATCAATAATATTTAACTCATTCTTTAACTTACTCAATAATTCTTCAATTAACGGAACGGCCATTAATTCGCCAATTTTTAAAATCCCTTGACGACATTCTATTTCTTTATAAGTACCAATTGAAATATGTCCAATTTCTTTTTTAATATACCTAATCGCATCATATTCACATACTAATTTGCAACCCCCACAACTATGACAAAGTTTATCAAAAACTAATATTTTATCTTGAGCCTTTGCTAAAACATTAAATTCACAAAAATCTATACATTTATAACATTGTTGACATTTAGCTTGATCTATTTTGGGAATTGATGTTTTTACTTTATAAGTCTTAATAACTTTAGGTTTTAAAAAGATAAAACCATTAGGTTCTTCAACATCAGCATCAATATAATTAGCTTTTAAAATTGGGGCTAAATTAGTTGCTACTAACGTTTTACCAGTTCCACCTTTACCACTAATTACGGCTATATTAATGTTTAACACCCCATCCCTAAATACTTATTTCTTCTAATTTATTTTCTTTAAAATCAGCAAAGACATCTGATACTTTTTTAAGATCAGAAACAAAAACTTTTATCTCATTATTCTTTAAAACATAGCCCGCATTAGGACCAACATCACTAGTAATAATAACATCAGGTTTTTCTTTTAAAATCAAATTAGCAGCTTTAATCCCAGCTCCACCAGTCGCCTGATTAGCCCTGTTTTCAATTACTTTTATGAAACCCTTGTCATAATCATAAACATGAAAATATTGACATCTTCCAAACCGAGCATCCATTAAACTAGTTTTTTCTTTTCCTTGGGCTGTAATAATTATTTTCATAACTACCTCCTTATGTTTTAAGTATATAATAGTTATTGACATATGTCAATAACTATCTAAAAAAAGAAAATTTATTTACTCTAAATTTCTCCTTTCTCTACTTCTTTGGTTGTAAGGTAAGGATTGGTTTTAAATAAATTTAAAATCTTGTTTTCATTTTCCATAAATTAAAACTCCCTTTCACACTGAAATTATATCGCAAATCAGTGCTAAAGGGAACGACGTTTTTTAAATTCTTCCATAAAATAATAAATGCTGTAGTGCCTAAACAACATATAAGGATTTTCAACCCATTCATTGACTATTTCAAAAATATAATCAAGTCCTCTAATCCCATATTCTCGTTTTAGGGCTTCATAACTCATTAAAAAATTAGGTAAATATTTATAAGCTCCTTTTTCTTTATATAATGACTTTGATAATTTAGCCCCTGACCAATCTAAAATTAATGGTGAATATAAAATTATTGGTAGTTCTGCTGTTTTATAACCAAGAATAGAGACAACTTTATATAATAATTCTTCTTGATAAAAACCAGCATAATCACTTCCTGTAATTCTTATAAGATGATAATCATAATCATGACTTTTATTTATCTTTGCATAAACTAATGCTCTTACTAAATTTCTTAATGGGGTATTATATTCTAATCTTTCAGATTGCTCTTTTAAATTGATTTCATATTCCCCATGAATCGGACATTCACATTTTAATAAATCACCCTTATATTTATTCTTTAAACCGATTTTATCAGCTAATCCACATTGGGGACAAGGAATCCTAATTCTTAGATTTCCATGTTTTGGATCTAAAATATTCTTTATCTTATTCCTTTGCTTGATTATATCTTTTACGATTGGATAAATTTCCTTTTGTTTATTAAATTCACTTTGATATCTTATTTCATAATTAATTCCAGTTTTTGTTTTTAGATAATTAAGAATTTCTAAATACTGATTCATATATTTATTAAGAACCCCAGTTGCTTGTATACTTTTTTGATACCTAAGTCCATTTATCTCTGTTATTTTACTTGGTGCGGTATCAACCACTTCAAATAAAACCGAAACTTCTTTTGTTTTATCTGTTTCTGCTATTTTTTTAGCAACCTTAAATGCTAAAGTAAAAATGGTTAATGTTCCAAAATGTAAAGAAGCATCAGGTTGAGAACCAACACTAATCTTTATTTTATTCTTTTTAACCTTTGCTAATAAATGTCTAACAATATCTGTTTCAAAAACTTCAGATCCACCACCAATTGGGTGATGAACCACTCCATCACTTTTAAAAACCATCCTCCAACTCCCCCATTTTAATGTTTTTAAATTATCTCATATTATTTCTTAATTACTTTCTCCTTTTTAGATGTTATTATTGTATCACTTTTTATTATTAAAAACAATTAGTTATCTTTTTAAATCCCCATCATTCAATATTTGAAAAAAACATTTTTTAATGTTATAATTTTCAGTAACGATTCCGATTAAAAAGGTGATTAGATGTATAAATGGGATACAAAAAAAATTAAAAAGCAGTATAAAGAATTAAATAAATTATTAAGGTCTCCTTATGGTTTTTCTGAAACTGATTTAAAAAAAGTAAATTTAACTTCATTTACTTATTATTTAATGCTAGAAGATAATAATAGAATAACATATAATTTTACTGCCAATGGACATAATATTATTAAAAACAAAAAAGTTTTTCTTTTTAGAAAAAGACTCAATAAAGTTTTAGTTTCATTTTTTAATTCTCTTACTAATGACCTTTCAAATGAATATCAAGAATTTTTACTCCAAATTATTAACAATTTAAATAACCAAAGTTCTAAATATGTAGATGAAACAAAACTAAAACTTACTAATGAAGAAATAGTAGCAATTGCTAGTGACTTTTTTAAAAGTCTAGAAGATCCGGAAATTACAAACTTAAGTCAAAAAATATTAAATAAAAATAATAATCTTATCCAATTTGCTCCAAAAAAGGAATATGATGATAGTAATAGTTCTGGTATCTGCTACTATAACTTTATCCAAAATAATGCCTATTATCTTATTACAAGGAATGATACTATAATGGATTTATTTGTTTTGGTTCATGAAGTTGGACATGGAATTCATTTTATCTTAAATCCAAAATTTACAAATAATAAGTATTATGGTTTTGGCGAGATCCTTCCTTACACTTTTGAATTGTTATTATTAGATTATTTAAAAGAAAACAATTTATTTGAAAATTACATTAACGATCGAGAATTATATCAAACTGTTTATCC
>CAZGXD010000021.1:1203-11843 GCA_964529625.1 uncultured Muribaculaceae bacterium | reverse complement strand
AGAAAAAAGAAAAAAAGATTCAAGAACTTGAAACCTTTATTGCCCGTTTCAGTGCCAATGCATCTAAATCAAGACAAGCTACTTCAAGAAAAAAAAGTCTTGAAAAAATTGTTTTAGAAGATATTAAACCATCAAGTAGAAAATACCCTTATATTGGTTTTGATTTAAATCGGGATCTTGGAAAAGATATTTTAACCGTTGAAAATTTGAGTAAAACAATTAATGGTGAGCAGGTTTTGAATAATGTTTCTTTTACGATAAATAGAGATGATAAAGTTATTGTTTTAAGTAAAGATGAAGTCGTAAAAGCAACTCTACTTAAAATTTTAGCTGGTGAATTAGAACCAGATTCAGGAACTATTTGTTATGGGTCTACCGTTGAATATGATTATTTACCACAAGATAATTCAAAATATTTCGATAATAATAATTTAAATTTAATTGAATGGTTAGCCCAATACTCAAAAGATCAATCAGAAAACTTTATTCGAAGTTTTTTAGGTAGAATGCTATTTTCAGGCGAGCAACCTCTTAAAAAAGTAAAAGTTTTATCAGGTGGAGAAAGAGTAAGATGTATGTTTTCAAAATTAATGATTAAAGGTTCAAATTTTTTAATTTTAGAACAACCTACTAATCATTTAGATTTAGAATCAATTCAAGCCGTTAATGATGGCTTAGTTAATTATCGGGGTTCTCTTATTTTTACTTCTCATGATTATGCTTTTATTACTAGTGTTGCTAATAAAATAATTGAAATAACTAAAAAAGGTGCCTTTACGGTGGAAATGAACTTTGATGAGTTTTTAAATGATGAAAAAATTCAAACTAGAATAAAAAAAATGAATGATTAAAGGTGATGTAAAATTAAAGGAAGGATTGTCAATTTTTTGATATCACTTTTTTTTTGAAAGAAAAAGGGGTATAATGGGATTAGAATGAGGTGAGTCCTATGTCAAAAGGTATAAAAATACCTGGTCATAAAAAAAAGTCAACAATTAATAAAATTGGTATTTATGAAAAACCAAATCATGTTTATATACCTCTTATTTGTCAAAATGATATTAATATTACCGTATTAGTAAGAATTGGGGATTATGTTCATAAAGGTGATGTTATTGCTAGGAAAAGAGGCACCTTTAAAATACCTATTCATGCTAGTATAAGTGGGATTGTAACTTCAATTATAGAAAAACCTTATTTAAATGGAACTTTGGTAAAATGTGTGGTCATTAAAAATGATTTTAAGGAAAAAATGGCTTTGAAAATAGTACCTAGAAAACATATAAATGATTATTCTAAAGAGGAGTTTATTGATAAAATTAGGGAATCCGGCATTGTCGGGCTAGGTGGTGGTGGCTTTCCTACTTTTGCTAAATATGATACTAAGGAAAAAATTGATACTTTAATTATTAATGCTATTGAATGTGAACCATATATTACTGCTGATTATATGTTGTGTTTAGAAAAATGTGAAGAAATATTAGAAGCAATTGATGCAATTCTTGAGATTAATGATATAACTGAGGCTATTATTGCGATTAAGAAAACAAATGTTGAGGTTAAAGATAAAATAAATATGTTTATTGGAACCTATTTAAAAATAAAATTAGTTGAAGTAGCCGATTGTTATCCTATGGGATGGGAACGGAAACTGATTAAAGAAGTAAAAGGGATTACTTATCAAAATATTCCAATTGAAAAAGGAATTATTGTTAATAATGTTTCAACAATTTTTGCCATTTATGAGGCTCTTAAATATGATAAACCATTAATCGAAAGAATAATTACTATTACAGGTGATATGATTAAAAATCCTCAAAATTTATTAGTAAAAATGGGAACACCAATTAATGAGATAATCACTAAGATAGAGGGCTATAAAGAAACAAAAGAAGTTTATTTTATTGCTGGGGGTCCAATGATGGGAACAGCTCTTGAAACTGATGAAGTAGTTATGGCTCCTTGTTTAACAGGAGTAATAGTTAATAAATATATAAAAGAAGGAATTCCAATTGAATGTTTAAGATGTGGCAAATGTGTTAATGCTTGTCCAGTTTTATTATCTCCAGTTTTAATAATGGAAAATATAAATAGAAAAGAAAAACTATCAGAATTGCATCCTGAAAAATGTGTTGAATGTGGTTTATGCTCATATGTTTGTCCATCTAAAATAAAAGTAAGGAATTTTGTTATTGAAGCTAAAAACAAATTAAAGGATAAGGGTGATTAAATGAAAGAATTTCAAGTAAAAGAAGGTCCTTTTATTAAAGATAAAAATAATACTAATAAAATAATGCGCCATTTACTAATTGCTTTATTACCAATTATTTTATTTAGTTTTTATAAGAATGGTCTTATCCCTTTTTTAAATAAAAAGGTTACCCTTTTGGGCTTATTTTATCCATTAATATTTGTTTTTCTAGGTTCCTTTTTTACTTTTCTTATCGAACTATTATATTTTAAATTTTGTTTAAAGTTAAAAAAAGAACAATTAAGCCAGCAATTAAAATCATCATTTAGTATTTTCCCAGGTCTTTTTTTAAGTTTAGTCTTACCAATTAATACCCCAATTATTATTTTGTTATTCGGATCAATAATAGCAACTATAATTGGGAAATTAGTATTTGGTGGTTTTGGAAATAATGTTTTTAATCCTGCTCTAATTGGTTATTTATTTGTTATTATAATTTATGGTTCAATGATTGCTACTAGGGGGGGATATTTAAATGCTTATGAATTAGATGCGGTTACTACTGCTACCCCCTTATCTAATATTGCTACGGTTGAGGGAATAGGAATTTATTCAACCCTTGTTAAACCATATGGCAATTTAAGTAATTTCTTTTTAGGGACTATTCCTGGTGCGTTAGGTGAAACAAGTGTTCTTCTTTGTTTATTAGCGTTAATATATTTAATTATTTTTAAAGTTATTAAATGGAAAATATCAATTATTTATCTAAGTACAGTTTTTATTATGACTTGCATTATAGGTAGTTTAAATAATTTGGATATTTGGTATCCTTTATTTCAAGTTATGAGTGGTGGTTTAATGTTTGGGGCAGTTTTTATGGTAACTGATCCAGTTACTAGTCCGACTACTCCAGTTGGTCAAATTTTATATGGTTTATTTTTAGGAATATTAACGGTAGTAATTAGATATTTAACTCCATATCCTGAGGGAGTAATGATTAGTATTTTAACTTTAAATATGTTTGTTTTTATCCTAGATAAGATTGGGGCAAAAGCAAGATTTAATTTTAATAAAGCCCTTATTAGTTTTATTTTAGCCTGGGGTTTAATTTTAGGAATTAGTTTATATATTGGGAATAGTTTTAAAGCAGTTGACAATCAAAGTGATTCTAATTTTAATATTATTGAAAGGAAAGAACAAGGGGAAGATACAATTTATATAGTAACTCAAAAAGGATTTAGTGGGAATATAAAAGCAGAAATTGTTATTTCTAATAATCAAATTACTAATATCGAAGTGCTAGAATTTAATGATAGTTATTCTTCAAAAATTACGAATGCTAATTATTTTGAAAAATTAATTTTAGAACAATCAGAAATCGAACAAGTAGATACCGTCAGTGGGGCAACAATAACTTCAACGGCTTTAAAAACAATGATTATTAATACCCTTAAAGATTATCGAGGTGAATAAATGAATAAAGAAAGAATAAAAAGCCTTTTAGTGCTAACCATAACTGGTTTTATTTGTTCATTGATTATTTATTTAATTTATAGAGTAGTTTAATTTAGGAAGTGATTCAATGCTTAAGGAAATAAAAATTGAACTTACTAATAAGTGTTTGAGAAATTGTATTCATTGTTCGAATCTAGCAACAAATAAATTAAATAATTTGCAACAATTAGACTTTAAGGACGTAGTAAAAGTTATTAAAGAAAGTCATGATATGGGAGTTCATAGAATTGTTTTTACTGGTGGAGAACCAATGCAATATGATAATCTTGACCAATTAATAGAGATAGCCTCAAATTATAAAATGCAAACTGCTATTTATACTTTTGAATATAGAACTAAAGAGAGTTTAGAAAAATATAAAAAATTAATTGATAAAGGTTTATCACAAATAATTTATTCTCTTGCTGATTCATTAAGTAAAGAAGAGAATTTATCTATTTATTCTAACGAAGAATTTTTTGAAAAACTATTAATTGATACCAAAACAAAACTAGGCTTTCATTATGTTTTAACTAAAGATTCATATCAAGAATATAAAGAAGTTGTGAAGAGAGTTTTAAATCATTTTAAAGATAAAAATTATTTTGATAAAATATCATTTTTAAGATTTGTTCCCCATGGAAGAGGAACAGAAGATATGGATTTGACCCTAATAGAATTACTTTCTTTTAAAAAATATTATTTATCATTACCTAAAGAAATTCAAAACAAAATTAGATTAGGTAGTCCTTGGAATATTCTGGGCATAAAAAATATTCCTTGTAAAATAGCAAATGAAGTTATGATTATTGGTTTTGATGGGATTGCTTATCCATGTGATTCAATAAAATATTTTTATGATTTAGGAATCAGTGGAAACATAAAAGATAAATCATTAAAAGAATTATATAATTCAGAATACTTTATGAATTTAAGAAATTTGTTTTTAAATAATGATTGTAATTTATGTCAAGGAGGGTGTTTAGGGCAAAAAATAAGAACTTATTATAAAAATGATGATGAAAAAGAAAAGGTGTTAAAAAAATGTTATTCGCAAAGAGATCCAAGATGTTTAAAAAACAAATAAAAGTTTATTCTAATTTAAAAAAGGGGCTGATAGTTAAATATGAAAACAATAAAAAATGGAATTTTTACTGAAAATCCAACTTTTGTTTTAATGCTTGGTTTATGCCCGACGTTAGCAGTAACCACTACTTTTGAAAGTTCTTATATTATGGGGTTATGTGTTTTGTTTGTTTTATTAATTACTAATTTTATTGTTTCGATAATTAGAAAAGTAGTTCCAGATAATGTAAAAACCCCTGTCTACATTTTAATTATTGCAACCGCAGTTACTATGTTAGATTTTATACTAATGAAATATGTTCCGTTTTTACATCAAACATTAGGAATATATTTACCTTTAATAACTGTTAATTGCATAATTTTAGGACGGGCTTTATCAGTTGCATCAGTATCATCAGTTAAAACAAGTCTTTTAGATGCTTTAGGAATTGGATTAGGTTTTACTTTTGCTTTAATGATGATTGGTTTGATTCGTGAAGTACTAGGTTCTAACATGATAACTATTATGGATGGAATTAGTCCCTTAACTGGTTATCGAGCAGTATATCAAGTTTTACCTAATACTAAAGTGTTTCCAATGACAATTTTTATAGAACCAGCGGGTGCCTTTTTAACGTTAGGTTTTATTTTAGCGATTATTAATTATATTAGACTAAAGAGGGAGGATATTAAATGACTTTATTTCAATTGTTTATAACAAGTGTTTTAACTGAAAATATTATATTAACAAAATTTTTAGGAATTTGTCCTTTTATAGGAACTTCTAAAAAAGAATCAGGGGCATTAGGAATGGGTATTTCAGTTACTTTAGTAATGCTTTTATCAAGTATTATCACTTATTTAATTTATCATTACCTTTTAGTGCCAACTAATACTACTTATTTAAAAACTTTATTATTTATTTTAGTAATTGCTTCAATGGTTCAATTGTTAGAAATAATAGTTAAAAATCTTTTTCCAAAATTAGATAAGTTATTAGGATTTTATCTTCCTTTAATTGCCACCAATTGTGCGATCTTAGGAACAACATTATTAAATATTCATAATGATTATACTTTTGTTCAAATGTTAGTTTTTACAATTGGTAATGGGTTAGGTTTTACGGTAGTTATTTATATTTTTTCAACAATACGAGAACGAATGGAAACGGCTAATATTCCCCAATGTTTTAAAGGGGTCCCAATTGCATTAATAACAGCTTCAATTATGGCTCTTGTGTTTGGGAGGTATTTTGGATAATGGTATATTTTATTTTAATTGCATTAATTGGATTAACTATTTATTTATATAAAAAAAATTACCAAAAAGATAACTGTTTAAAAAATAATTGTAAAGATTGTAAGGGGTGTGACAAATGGTAGGTATTTTAATTATGACTGTTTTTTCATTTTTACTAGGCTTGATTCTAATAATTGTAGAAGCCAAAATAGGCAAAGATGAAGATTTAGAAAAGGAATTTGAAAAATTACTTCCTGGTTATAATTGTGGAGCCTGTGGTTATGATACTTGTCGAGGGATGAGTGTGGCAATGATGGAAGACCCCCTTAATTATCAAAAATGTAAACCATTAAGAGGGGACAAATTAAAAGAGATGGAAGCATATTTAAGAAAAAATAAATTTATTAATTAAAACAATAAAGATTTGTTTTATCTAAAAAGGTTTGATATAATAAAACTATTAAGATTAAGAAACAGTGAAAGGAGAATCATTGTTTTTTAATTTTAATTATGGGTAGTAATGTAGTAAAAAGGATTAAATAAAATATTATTCTATGATAGAAAGGATGTGAATAATGGAATATAACATATATTGTGATGAAAGTTGTCATTTACAACATGATAAAAGTGATGTTATGGTTATTGGTGGAATATTTTGTCCAAAATCAGTTGTTAAAAGTGTAAATAAGGATATAAGAAGAATAAAAAGTAAATATGGTATTGGTTTAAGAACTGAAATAAAATGGAGAAAAGTAAGTAATAACAAAGTTGAATTTTATAAGGAATTAATAGAATATTTTTTTAAAAATGAGAATTTAAGGTTTAGATGTGTTATCGCACCAGGAAAAACAAAATTAAATTTGAAAGAGTTTTCTTTAACATATAATGATTGGTATTATAGAATTTATTATCTTTTACTTAAAGAAATTGTAAGTGTTGATAGCGAATATATAATTTATATGGATATAAAGGATACTTTGGGTGGTGAAAAAGTAAAAAAATTAAAAGAAGTATTAAATAATCTTTTATTTGCATTTTATAATGATGTTATTAAAAAAATTCAATTAGTAAGATCAGAAGAGATTGAAATTATTCAATTAACCGATATTTTAATTGGGGCTGTATCATATATAAATAGGGATTTAAAGGTTAAAAATAATGCTAAATCGGTTTTGTTGGATTTAATAATGGAAAGGTCATCACAAAATTTAAGGTATACTACCACTCCAAAGATATGGCATAATAAGTTTGATGTTTTTAGATGGAAACCAAAGGACAAGAAATAATAACTCAATGTGATAACCAAAAAAGTAAACTTGATGAAACAAAACCATTAAATATTTTAATAGATGAAGCATATAAAATATTTAAAAAATATATTGATGATGATACTTTGATATTCAAAAATAAAAAAATATTCTTTAACATAAAAATGAATAAGTATTCTTTTAGAGAACAAGGATTTGAACATATTATAACAAAAGATTTTGGAAAAACATCGATTCCATTATATGATAAAAATAGGGTTATTCATTTACCTATTATTGAGAAGATAATAAAACAATGTTGTAATAATAAATGTAGTGAATTAAAAGTATTTAAAGATAAAAAAGATATTTGTATTTGGTGCAAAAGGATAGATTTTCTTATTATATTATCAGAAAGAAATAATGGATATTTATTAAAAACGGCTTATCCAGTAGTATATACCCATAAACGACAATCCTTAAAAAGGAAAGCAAACGAAAACGACTTACTTTTATAAATCGTTTTCTCCGCTCCTTTAACACCTAGGTCAATGAGACTAATCATATTGTAATATACTTTTTTTATAAAGTCAACTTTCTAATATATTACATTAAATAATATGCAACTCATTTATAAAAAAATACGGATTATAAAAGTATTACCAAGTTATGAGTATTTAAAGTAAATGATTTTTTTATTAAAAGAAAAAGGATTTGTTTTATATAAAAAGATTTGATATAATAAAACTATTAAGATTAAGAAACAGTGATGAAGACATAGTAGTAAAAGTAATTATTAATAGAGAATTAGTGGTTGGTGAAAACTAATAATAATCTTTTATGAATTCACCTTCTAGTTTTATCGGTAATGCGTTATAGTTTTAAGTGTGTAGAGAAACTACAAATTAAGGTGGTACCGCGTCATCACGTCCTTAAAATTAAGGATGTTTTTTTATAGGGAGGGCAAAATGAAAGAACAAATTGATCAATTAAAAAAAGAAGTAGCGAAAGAAATAATAGAAATTAAGGACTTAAATCAACTATTTTTATTAAAAGTAAAATATTTAGGAAAAAAGGGAAAACTAAATGAATTTTCTAATGTAATAAAAACAATTGATAAAGACAAAAGAAAAGAAGCGGGAATGTTATTGAATGATTTTAAAGAGTTTTTTAATGATGTTTTTGAAGATGCTCAAACCAAAATAGAGAAAATAGTCTTAGATAAAAGATTAGAAGCAGAATGGCTAGATCTTTCTTTACCTAGGACAAAACTAAGAGTAGGAACAACTCATCCTCTTACGAAAGTAATAACTGAAATGGAAAATTTATTTATTAGTATGGGTTATGATGTGGTTGAAGGACCAGAAATAGAAAGTGATTTATATAATTTTGAGAAATTAAATTTAGCTAAAGATCATCCAGCCCGTGATATGCAAGATAGTTTTTATATAACCAAAGAAATGTTATTAAGAACTCAAACTTCTCCAGTTCAAGCTAGAGTAATGGATAGCAATTTTGAAAAAGGACCAATTAGAATTATTTGCCCTGGAAAGGTTTATCGTAAAGATGATGATGATATGACTCATTCCCATCAATTTACTCAAATAGAAGGATTAGTAATTGATGAGGGAATAAGTGTTGCTGATTTAAAAGGAACTCTTGAAATATTAGTTAAGAAATTATTTGGAAATGATCGAGAAGTTAGATTTCGCCCTAGTTTTTTCCCTTTTACAGAACCTAGTTTAGAGGTTGATGTCTCATGTTTTAAATGTGATGGGCAAGGCTGTCCATTGTGTAAACAAACAGGCTGGATTGAGATTCTTGGTTCTGGGATGGTTCATCCAAATGTTCTTTTAGCTTGTGGGTATGATCCAGAAAAATATAGTGGTTTTGCTTTCGGATTAGGTCCTGAAAGAATAGCAATGCTTAAATATGAAATAAATGATATTCGTTATTTTTATACTAATAATTTGAAATTTTTATCTAACTTTGATCGATATGAAAGGGGGGATATAAATGAAAGTAAGTAAGCAATTTTTAAATGATTATATTGATATAAAAGATAAGGATTTTACGGAAATAGCTAATAAAATGGTTTTTCTAGGCAATGAATATGATAGTTTTAAAAAGATTAGTGAGGCAACTAAGGTAGTTATTGGGAAAGTAATTTCTAAAGAAAAACATCCTCAAGCTGATAATTTAAGTGTTTGTATGGTAGATATAGGTGATCAAGAAAATTACCAAATTGTTTGTGGCGCGCCTAATGTTGATCTTAATCAAAAAGTAATTGTTGCTAAAGTTGGAGCAAAATTATCAGAAGATATAATTATTAAAAAAACAAAAATAAGAAATGTTGAATCAAATGGAATGATTTGTTCTTTAGTTGAATTAGGAATTGAAAAAAAGTTTTTAACTCAAGCCGATTTATTAGGAATTCATGTTTTACCAGTTGATGCCCCACTTGGTAAAGATGCCATTTCTTATTTAGGTTATAATGACGAAGTTATTACGTTTGATTTAACTCCAGACCGGGGAGACCTATTAAGTATGTTAGGGATGGCGTATGAAATAGGAAGTTTATATGATTTAGAAATTAAATATCCACCAATCGAAGTTGAAAAAATTGGAGAAGATATTAATAATGATCATAAATTAGAAGTAGAAACTTCAAATTGTTTTCAATTTTTTATAAAACGAGTTGATGATGTAATTATAAAAGAAAGTCCAACTTTTATAAAACAACGCTTAATGGCTTCTGGTATAAGACCAATAAATAATGTGGTTGATATTAGTAATTATGTTATGTTAGAAACAGGGCAACCATTACATTTTTATGATGCTGATAAATTGGGCAAACATATTTTAGTTAGGATGGCTAATTCTAAAGAAACAGTCGTTACCATTGATAAAAAAACTAGAATTTTAACAAAAGATGATATTGTAATTACCGATGGAATAAAAACGGTTGGTTTAGCTGGAGTAATGGGTGGATTAGATACGGAAGTAACAGAAAATACAAAAAATATTATCGTTGAAGGGGCTATATTTGATCCAATTAAAATAAGAAATACTTCTAAAAAAACTATTAGAAGTGAAGCTAGTCTTCGTTATGAAAAGGGTATTAATAAAGAAATAACTGTTTTTGCTATTAAAAGAGCTTGTTATTTATTAAATAAATATGCTAGTGGAAAAGTAAGACCAGGAATTTTATTTTATGATTCTAGTCCTAATCAAACAAAAAAGATAAAAATAACCTTAAATCATATTAATACTATTTTAGGAGCAACTTTAACGGTTGATGAAGTAAGATTAGTTTTTGATAAATTAAAGTTTGAATATATAATTGATAATTTAGAATTTATTGTTTTCATTCCTTCTCGAAGATTAGACTTAAATATTAAAGA
>CAZGXD010000021.1:0-1103 GCA_964529625.1 uncultured Muribaculaceae bacterium | reverse complement strand
GAAAAGGATAATTATATTGAAATAAATACCCTAGCCGGATTATTAAGTGGTATTTATTGTGAGAATAAATGGCAAGGGAAAAGTTTTAATAATGATTTTTATTTACTTAAAGGAATAATAGAAAATCTTTTACTTTTTCTTGGTTTTAATAATCGTTATCAATTTATTCCAAAATCATTAAAAAATATGCACCCTAAAAGAGGAGCAATTATCAAGATTGATCAAGAGACAATTGGATTCTTAGGTGAAGTTCATCCTAATCATTGTCAAGAACCGACTTATGTTTTTGAAGTGGATTTAGAAAAAATATTAGATTTAAAAATAAGACCAATTAAGTTTAAAGAATTAAATAAATATCCAACTATTAATAGAGATATTGCCTTTATTGTTGATAAACATATTCAATCTAAAGATATTATAAAAGTTATAAAAAAAGCTGGAGGACGTTTATTAACTAAAGTTGATGTATTTGATGTTTATGAAGGAATTAATTTAGAAGAAGGCAAAAAATCAATTGCTTATTCCCTTGTGTTTAGTGATTTGACTAGAACGTTAACTTTAGAAGAAGTGAATCTCCTTTTTGAAAAGATCATAATAATGGTTGAAGGAGAAATAGGGGCTAAATTAAGGGATAAGGGAGAATAATTTAATTGAAAAAGAAAAATAAAATTATGATTTTATTTTTACTCATATGGTCAATATTTATTATGACTGATTTCTTATTATCAAAAAGTAATAAAAAACCCATCTTTGCTATTCCTATTTTTAAATTAAAGGATGGTGGCACGATAGAATATTATGGGTTTGGCTATAAAGTTATAAAATATAATATTCTTGATAATTATGAAACTGGACAACTTGGTAGAAAAGATACTGTTTTCGGACTATGAATCCTTAAATATGAGAATAAAAAAGGAAGTTAATGCTTCCTTTTTAAACTTCCATTTTTGAAAAATGATTGTTAATAAAATTATTATAGGCTAAGGTTTCAACTTCTAAATTAATTTCCTTAAATTTAAAATTTTGATTTTTACTTAAAATTAAGTTAATAATTAAATATTTTAAAAAATGAGGGTTTCTAGCCAAAAGGGGTCCAATTAAAT